>JAEUKC010000406.1:0-49403 GCA_016794445.1 Myxococcales bacterium | reverse complement strand
GCGCCACGAGACCGGCGAGGAGGAGACGGGGCTTCACGGGCATCACGTCAGCAGCATACGTGCCGACCTGCATTCCCGTGAATCTTGCGCGTCGGCGTCACGCCGGCGTGACGGATCGCGCGGGGGTGTCACATGAAGTTGGGCGTGTGGAGCAGCGAGAGTCGATCGGCCTGCGCCTCGTCGAACCCCGCGTGGACGAGCCGCTTCCGTCGCGCCTCGTGCATCTCGTCGAGGAGCGCGCGGTAGGCCTCGTGTCCGCGCGCCACCTTCGCCGGCTCGACGCTGCCCGCCGCGAGCAGCACCAGCGCGTCGGCGAGGGGCGCGGGCGCCGACGCCGTCGCGGGGAGCGAGGCGGCCCGGCGCAGCGTCGCGGCCTCGAGGCGCGCGAACACGGTCGGATCGTGGGCGAGCGCGTGGCGCACGTGGGCGAGCCCGAAGTGCACGTGGCGCGCCTCGTCGAGCCGCGTGCGGCGCGCGATCTCCTGCGTGCAGCGGTCGGGCGCGTGGGCCTCCACGAACCGCAGGAGGTCGAGGAACGTGCCCTCGCCGAGCACCGAGAGCAGGAACGTGGACTCGACGAAGTCCTCCGGCTCGAGGAGGCCGCGGAGCGAGTACCCGGTGACGGCCGAGCTCGTCCCGAGGCTCCCGCCCTGCGCGCGCGCGCGAGAGAGGTACACGTGGGCGTGCCGCGCCTCGTCGGCGAGCTGGGTCGCGAGGAACATCGAAGTCTCGACGAACGCCGGGTGGATGCGCGGCAGGAAGCGCGCGGGCACGTACAGCGCCGCGAGCTCGTTCTCCGCGAGGAAGGTCATGATCTGGCCCACCGCGCGCTCGATCCGTGGGTCGAGCTCCACGAGCTCGTTCCAGGGAATGTCGGTCGCCGCGTTCCACTGCGCGGCGACGGCTTGATCGTAGAGCGCGGCGATCTCCGGCGGCGCGACCACGTCACGCTTCACGAGCGTGAACGGATACGTCGGCCCCCCCGGCTCCACCTGCGCGCCGCGCGGCGCGAACGCCGTGTCCGGGGTCGCCGCGTCGGGCATCGGCACCGCGGCGAGCATGGCGGCCGCCGTCATGGGCCCAGTGGCGAGCGAGAGCGGCGGCTCGCGCACGTGCTTCGGGACGCTGAACGGACCACGGCGCACGAGGTGGCGCGTCTGTCCGTCGGGCAGCGCCTCCGCACCCAGGTACTCGTGCCGCTCCGCGCGGCAGAACGAGGGGAGATCTTGCGCCGTCGCGCGGCTCGTGGAGAGCAGCGCCACGACGCCGCCCGGCTCGGTGCTCGCGAGCGCCGGGCGCAGGAGCGCGAGCAAGCCGCCGCCGAGCGGGAGGTCTCCCGCGTCGACGGCGACCGCCCCGAAGGTCACCAGCCGCCCTGCGCGTCGAGCGCGGCGACGAGCGACGCGTAGCCCTCCTCGCGCGGGGGCATCCACTGCTTGAGCCCCTCGAGCTCGAGCAGGCGGCGGTGCGCCGGGTCGTCCCACGACATCGCGAACAGCGCCCTGGTGAAGGCCTCGCTCTTCTGCGCGGCGAGGCTCGGCAGCGCGTCGAACATGCAGTGGTCGAAGCCCGGCGAGGTCCACAGCACCTCGAGCTGCGAAGGGTCGATGCGCCCCGCGGCCTGCTCGAGGACCCAGATCAGATCGCCCACGGTGCCGGCTTGCGCGCGCCCGTCGCGGAGCGCGGCGAGCACGTCGATCTCGCTCGTGCCCGTGTCGCCGTGCTTGCCGAGGTCGGTGTCGAACGGCAGGAGCTTCACCGCCGCGAGGTCCACGCCCTCGGTGGCGAGGAAGTGCAGCGGCAGGATGCGCGCCTGCGTGGAGTCGCGGCTGCCGACCGCGAGCGTCTTGCCGAGCAGGTCCTTCACCGAACGGATGCCCGCGTCCTTGCGCACGACGACCTTGCTGCGAAAATCGCGGTCGCTGTCGCGCATGCCGAGGGAGAGCGAGCGCTGACCGGTCGCCTTCTTCACCCGCACGTGCGCGAGCGGGGTGTTCCAGGCGATGTCGATCTTGCCCTCGAGCAGCATCTCGACCTGCCGCTCGTAGTTGCTGAACAGGGCGAAGTCGAACGCCACGCCCGCGGCCTGGAAGTAGTCGCGGATGCCCTCCCAGATGGAGACCACCTTGGGATCGTAGGCCACTGCGCCGAGCAGGATGTTGTCGCTCATGGGTTCAACCGAAGAGGGGGAGGCCGGTGAACGCGCGGCCCACGAAGTCGAGGAGGTGGTCGGCGGTGGGCGCCATGACCCAGCCGGCGCGGGCGTCGCGGAACAGCCGCTCGATGGCGAGGTGCTTGCTGAACGCCGCGCCCCCGCAGGCCTTCATGGCGAGGTCGGTGACCTCGACCGAGGCCTCGAGCGCCGCGTAGCGCGCCTGCAGCACGTAGAGCGGGGTGACCTCGCTCGGCGCCTCGAGGTGATCGAGCGTGTGCCCGAGCAGCGAGCGAGAGAGCTCCGTCTTCACGCTCATCTGGGCGAGGCGCGCGCGCAGGTTGGGCAGGTCGCGGAGGCCCGTGCCCGTGTGCGCGAAGCCGGCCGCCCCGAGGTGCTTCTGCGTGGCGGCGAACGCCGCGCGACAGAGTCCGTGCGCCATCGAGCTCGTGCCGATCGCGAACCACGGGAGCACGGCGCCCATGACGAGCGCCTCGCTCTTGCCCTGCTCGGAGAGCAGATCCCCGCCCGGCACGCGATAGCCCTTCAGCGTGACCGGCGCCGAGTCGTTGCCGCGGAGGCCGAGGCCGTCGAAGCCCGCGGCGGAGATCTCGAGCCCGGCGTGGCCAGGGCGGACCAGGTAGAGCGTGCTCTCACCCGGGTTCGCGGCGCCGGGCTTCTGCGAGAGGCTCACGTACGAAGCCGCGTGGTTGGCCGAGGTGACCCACGACTTGTCCGCGCTGACGACGCACGCGTCACCCTCGGCGACGAGCTGCGAGACGGGTGCCCAGAACTGTGAACGCGAGCCCTTCTCGCTGAAGGCCAGGGTCGTCAGGTGCTGGCCGGTGGCGGCCTCGCGCAGGAGCGCGTCCTTGCCGGCGACCGTGGTCGAGCCCTGGATCGCCTGCAGCGCAGCGACGTGCATCACGTAGACCATCGCGGTCGAAGCGCAGCCCTCGGCGATGGCCTCGACGACCGCACAGAACGCGCGGGGCCCGAGCCCGAGGCCGCCGTGGGCGGTGTCCACGGTCAGGCCGAGCAGGCCGTGCTTGGCGAGCGCGGCGATCTGCGCCGAGGGAAACGCGCGGTCGGCGTCGGTGGCGGCGGCGCGCGGCGCGATCTCGTCGCGCGTGATGGACTGCGCCTTGTCGGCGGCGGAGGCAGAGGCGGCATCGAGACGATAGACGTGGGGCATGAGACCTCGGAAAGGCTGGTGGTGGAGGACGACGCGTCACGCGGTCGACGACTCACACTCACGTGAAGCCGCAGCGCACTGCCCGGCGAGAGCCGTGGCGGTGGAGCGGCATGCCTTTGGTCACGCGCCTAGTGAGGTCCAGCGGTGACGTGGTGTCAAGTCGAGCTCGGCCTCAGACGATGCGGAGGCGCCGCTTTCCGCGGGACTCGGCCTCGAGCTGCAGGGCGCTGTCGGGCAGCCGGATCGTGCCGAGCGAGGGCGGCAGATCGAGCTTCTGGTTCTTGGCGTAGACCGGGTGACGCCCCTTCTCCGCGTACCACTCGGCCACGGTGGCGTTGGCCTTCATCTTCTCGAGGATGCTGCGGAAGCCGACGCCGGTGTTGTACGCGCAGAAGCTGATCTCTCCGAGCTGCGTGCCGTACGGGATGATGCACAGCTCGGTGCGGCGGAAGTCGTAGTTGAAGAGGTCCTGGAACCACATGCCGGCGACGAACAGCACGCGCCACGGGAACTCCTCGTGGTCGGTCTCGTGCTCGCCGATGCGCTTGCCGCGAGCGCCGGTCTGGCTGATGAACTGCTTGACGAGATCGGCGAACCCGTAGCCCGGCGGGGCCTTCTCGGGCTTGAAGTTCTTGAGCAGCGCGACCGCGAGCTCGGCCAGGGTGAGCGCGCGCCCGTGGGCCGCGTCGGTGATGTCCTGTACGTCGAGCATGAGCTGCTCGACGTCGAGGAACGCCGTGAGCGGCACCATCTGCTTCGTCTCCTTGTGGACGAAGAGGACCGTGCCGACGCCGCAGTTCGGGTGGCAGCCGCACTTGACGCTGCCCCAGTCGGCCTGCTCGCCGAGCAGCTGGTCGGTGAGGTCGCTGAACGGGCCCATCGCCGAGAGCGGGAACCAGTCGCGGTGCGGCTCGAGGGTGTGGAGCTGCTTCTTCAGGTCCCACGCGAGGTGGCTCAGCGTGTAGCGCTGGGCGGCGCGGCGGGCCTCGCTCACGTCCTCGTCGCGGCCGGTGAAGCTCACCGGCTGGAAGCTCACCACCGTGATCTTGTCGGCGTTCTCGATGGCGAACTCGACGATGGGGCCCACCTGGTCGTTGTTCACGCCGTTGACGACGGTGACCACGAGGATCACCTGGATGCCCGCGGCGTGCAGGTTCTCGATCGCGCGCAGCTTCACGTCGAACAGGTTGCCGACCTTGCGGTGCGAGTTGGCGTGGTTGGTCACGCCGTCGAACTGCAGGTAGGCCATGCGCAGGCCGGCCTCGCGCGCCTGCACGCAGAACTCGGGGTCCTGGGCGAAGCGCACGCCGTTGGTGGCGCACTGCACCGCGAAATACCCGACCTCGCGCGCATAGCGGACGGCGTCGAGGAACAGCGGGCTCAGCGTGGGCTCGCCGCCGGAGAACTGGATGCTCATCTGCCGTTTGGGCTGCACCGACACCGCGTCGTCGAGGATCTGCTTCACCTCGGCCCACTCGAGCTCGTGGACGTAGCCGACCTGGTTCGCGTCCATGAAGCACGGGTCGCACATCATGTTGCAGCGGTTGGTGAGGTCGACCGTGAGCACCGCCCCGCGGCCGTGGGTGATGGTGCTCGAGCCGTGGTCGCGCAGCCGCGTCAGCGGGGCGAGGTAGTCGCGGCCCGGGTAGAGTCTCTCGATCCGCTTCAGGAACGCGGGGTCGATCGAGAGCACGTCCTCGAAGTGGCCGTGCACGGGGCAGTCCTTGTGCATCTCGATGCGCCCGTCGCGCTCGACGATCTGTGCCTTGATCTCGCCGGGCTTGCCGTCGATCAGCGCGCGCAGGTCGCGCTCGCCGGAGAGGACCGCGGCGCGGGCCTCGGGGATGCACTTGGGACAGAGCGAATCGGTGGTGCGCGGGAAGCCGAGCTCGGGGGAGGTGCGCTCGCTGCGGCGGAGCAGCGGGGCGGGGGCCCACTTCGGGTGGATCGGCGCGCCCGGGAAGAGCCCGTTGAGGCGCTGCACGACCGGCCAGGCCAGCCCGGCCGCGCGGGTGAAGACCCCCTCGATCGCGAGGGCGAGGTCGCTGCGGGGCTCGGGGCCGTGGACGGCAGCGGCCCGGGCGACCTCGGAAACGAAGCGATCGCGGGCGTCGGGCCCGATGGGCGAGGCAGCGCTCGAGGCGGGCTCCTCGATGGGGAAAGCGGCGTTGCTCATGGAAGGGTGGGATCTTGTAGGTCGATGCACCGCGGTGCAAGGGCGAGCTACGTTCTGCCTGGTCGGTCGACCCACGGTCGTGCTCGCGCCAGACGCTGGATCCAGCGATGGAATGCCACCAACTCGGCACCCAGGGCATGACGCGACGTTGCGCGACGGGTTCGTGGCTCGGAGCTCGACCTTGCGCACCATCACGCATCCACGCTCCGCCTTGACTACATCGGCTCCATCGGTCATATGTGGGCGCGCCTGCGGAGTCGCCCGCAAGGCACCACGAAGGGGTCCCATCATGCGTTCGTTCCTCGCCGCCACCGTCCTCTGCGCCATCGGTCTCTCGCTCACCGGCTGCGCCGCCGAGTCTGCGACCGGAGAAGAGGAGACCCTCGAGGGTGACGTCGGCGCGACCGACGACGCGCTCGCGGCCTCCGGCCAGTACACGTTCTTCCGCGTCGTCCGGCAGGACTTCCGCAAGTGTGCGTGGCCGATGTGCGGCGGCGTCTACGTCGCGCGTGTCAACCGCGCTCAGGCCCAGTGCGCCGACGGCAGCTGGCAGTCGGAGTGTTACGTCGCCGACTTCGACTGGAAGGCGCTCGGCCTCGTCGACGCGGCCGCGTTCCAGGAGAAGGTCCGGGCCGGCACCGCGCTCGTGCGCGGCAAGATCGAGGCGCGCAAGGTCGGCCCCACGACCGCCTCGACCCTCGTCGCCACCGAGGGCTGGGAGGCGCGCATCGAGGGCGCCACGGCGACCGGTTACTTCTCGCGGTTCACCCAGCGCGAGGTGAAGTGCATGTCCCTCGCCTGCGCGTCGTACGACCTCTCGTACCTGAACCTCTCGACCTCGCGCCCCGTGCACGCGTTCGCGACCAAGGCGCTGCCCACGGACCTCGTCCCCGAGATCACGGCGGCCTTCGGCGACCGGAAGATCGGCGTGCTCGTCGCCGGCGACACCTACTTCTCGGGCGGGCGGCGCACGTTCGTGCCGTCGCAGATCTACACGCAGCCCAAGGCTGGCGGTGGTGACGGCGCGCGGTGCGGCGGGCGTGGCACCGGCCCCTGCGCCGACGGCTACTTCTGCTCGTTCCCCTCGACCGCCAACTGCGGCCGCGCGGACGCGTCCGGTGTGTGCACCAAGCGCCCCGAGGCGTGCATCGAGATCTACAAGCCGGTCTGCGGCTGCGACGGCAAGACCTACGGCAACGCCTGCTCGGCGGCCTCGGCGGGCGTCAGCGTCGAGAAGACCGGCGCCTGCGGCGGCGAGGTCGGCGCGACCTGCGGCGGCCTGCTCGGCAAGGGCTGCCAGGAGGGGCTCTTCTGCGACTACCCGATCGGCACGATGTGCGGCGCGACCGACATGACCGGCGCGTGCACCGAGCCGCCGACGGTCTGCACCAAGGAGTACGCCCCGGTGTGCGGCTGCGACGGCAAGACCTACGGCAACGCCTGCATGGCGCGCGCGGCCTCGGTCTCGGCAGTGTCCAAGGGCGCCTGCAAGTGAGCCGCGCCCGCTGACCGCGGGTGGGGTCTTGTAGGGTGGGCAGCGCACGTCGCTGCCCACCGCCGAGAGGTTGACCAGGCGCGTGCTCCGCGAAACGCTGAGGGCATGCGCGCCATCGCCGTCCTCACCGCCGCGGCACTCTTCACCGTCGCGTCAGGGGGTCTCGTCGGGTGCCTGCCCCCGCCGTCGAAGAGCGCCGTCACGCCGACGCCCGCGATCGAGGCCGTCCGATCGGCCTTCGCGCCGCCGTCGCTCGACGGCGTGCGCCTCCACGCGAAGAACGTGGACCTCGCGCTGCCCAAGGGCTGCGCCCCGCTCGGCGAGGAGCTGTTCGTGTCGATCGCCGCCAAGGTCGACGACGGCGACAGCGAGCTGCTCGCCGCCTGCAACCTCGCCGACGAGTCGGGCGCGCACCGCGTGTCCCTCAATCTGATCCGGCACCGCTACGAGCTCGAGACCGGCGAGGACGCGGCCGCCGAGCTGCGGCGCGTGCCCGGCGTGATCGACGCGCAGGTGACGAGCACGGCGGCCGCGATGGGCCAGGCGCTCGCCGCGGAGGTCGTGGTCGCGAGCAACCGGGGCGGCGCGCACGGCAAGCCCGGCGTCACGGTGTACTTCGGCGCGCACGACGGGCTCTACATGCTCTACGCGGAGATCGACGGCGACGCAGGCTCGGTCGAGGCGTGGGCGGAGACGTTGCCCCGGGTGCTCCTGCCGACGTCTTCGGCGCGGCCTATCCGGTGGCGCGCGCCGACCAAGCTCGCGCCGTCCGCGACGGCGGTCGGGCCCTACCAGATGAAGCTCCCCGAAGGGGTGAACGCGGTGCCCAAGGGCACGCCCACCTCCGGCACGACGCTGGGCGACCCAGACGATCCGCTCGCCGCGAACGACGGGCACCCGGCGCTCCTGTTCCGCGACGAGGCGGGCTTCTCGGTGGGCGGCTCGGTCTACCACGCGAAGCTGCTCCCGCCGCTGGTCGCGACACCCGGCGCGCTCGCGCGGCTCGCCGCGGAGGCGCGCGGCGGCAGCGACCTCGCGGTGAGCACCGTCGACGCGAAGGTCGGGCCGCTCTCGCGCGTGGACGCGACCCGCAAGGACGGCGGTCACGATGTATATGCAGCCTATGGATCGGGCACGAAGGTGACGGTGGTGCACTTCATCGTGGCCAAGAGCAAGTGGGCCACCTACGCCCCGTGGATCGCCGCGAGCCTCGCCTCGCTGGAGGTGCCCGTCGAGCCGGCGTACTGAGCGCCACCAAGGGTGACGCGGGGCCGCGGATGGAGCAGACCTGCGGGCGATGAAGTGGCCCTGGTCGACCGTGGCGCTCTTCGGGCTCGCGCTCTCCGGGCTCGCGCCGCCCGCGAAGGCGCAGGTCAACGCGGACGCGCTGCGGGCCAACCCGCTGCGGCCCGGCTGGTCGGGCAACCTCGAGACCTCGCTCGCCGTCACCCGCGGCAACGTCGAGCTGTTCGACGTGGGCGGCGCCGGCCGGGTGCAGTGGCAGAGCCTGTACCCCGCGCAGACCGGCCTCCCCTTCGTGTCCCAGCGCGCCTTCCTCACGGTCAGCGGGCGCTACGCCGATCGCGCGGGCACCGCGTTCGTCAGCCAGAGCTTCGTGCACGCGCGGTGGACCGCGATGTGGCACCGCCACGTGGGCACCGAGCTGTTCGCGCAGGACCAGAGCAACCAGTTCCAGCGCCTGCAGGCCCGCGTGGTCGCCGGCGGCGGCGTGCGGTTCGTGCTCGTGCACCGGCCAGAGCTGATGGTGTGGGCCGGGAGCGGCCTGATGCTCGAGTACAGCCGCATCCAGGTGGCCGACGGCGCCGCCGATCGCCCCGAGACCTGGGAGCCGCGCGCGACGACCCACCTGGTGGTCCGCGTCGCCGCGCTCGACGGCCGGCTGCTGCTGCAGAACACCTTGTTCTTCCAGCCGCGGATCGGCGGCCTGCGCGACGTCCGGAGCCTCGACGAGATCGAGCTGCTGGCCAAGGCCAGCGAGGTCGTGTCCTTCGGCACCACGGCGGCGATCCTCTACGACAGCGATCCGCCGACCGGCGTGAAGACCACCGACGGCCGCGTGCTCTCGGTGCTCAAGCTCGCGTTCTGAGTCGGTCGTCGGTGGCGCGTTCGTTACCACCTGGCCGTCCAGCGACTACAGCACCTTGCGCGCCGGCAGGAGCGCGTTCGCCAGCAGCACGCCGAGCACGAGCCCTCCGCCCGTGAGCAGCATCGAGAACCCGCGCGACGCGCCCGCCACGAAGTCGCCGCGCAAGAAGTAGCCGAGCGACAGGAACCCGAAGCTCCCCGGCACGAGCAGCATCATCCCGGGGATCTGGAACAGCTGCGCGGGCCGCGCGGTCTTGCGCGCGAGGGCGTTCGCGAGCAGGCACACCGCGAACGCCGCGAGGAACGCGGCGAGGTGGCCGGGCAGACGCCGCACGGCGAGCGCCGTCGTCACGTACGCGGTCGCTCCCGAGGCGAGCGCGGTCCACAGGAATCGCCGCGGCACGTGGAAGATCACCCCGAACGCGAGCGACGACACGACGAGCGCCGCGCCCTGCACGAGCAGCGGCAGCGCGCGCGGGACCGGCTCGGGCGGCGTCGGGTCCGCGTGCACGAGCTGCTGCACCCCGAACACCAGCGCGACGCCGAGCACGAGCTGCAGCAGCGTGACCATCGCCTCGGCCAGGCGCGCGCCGCCCGACACGAGGTTCTTCTGCGCGAGCTCGGCGAGCCCGTTGGTGAACGTCATGCCCGGGAACCGCCCGATGGTGGCCGCGAGCACGATCACCTCCGGCGTGACGTGCGAGAACAGGCGCGTGGCGAGCCAGGCCGCCGACGCTGCGAGCAACGCGGCGACGAAGTCCGCGAGGAGGCGGCGCGCCTCGCTCCGCAGCAGCCAGATCTCGACGAGGCCCACGCAGCCACCCGCCGCCGCCGCCACCGGGACGTCGATCGCCCGCCCGCCGAGAAACACCGCCGCCGCCGCGGCGAGCAGCACCGACGCCCCGAAGAGCATCGGCTTGCCATAGGTGTGCGGCCGCGTCGGCAGTGTGCGGAGCCGTGCGCGCGCCTCCTCGAGGGTGCTCTTTCGATCGGCGACGTCGTTGAAGATCTCGTCCACCTCGACGAGCGCCCCGAGGTCGGTCGTCCACTCGGCGACGCGGACCATGCGGTGCAGCTCGACGTGCGGGGCCTCGCCCACGAGGCGGAGGAAGATCCCGGTGGGCAGCACGAACGGCTCCGCGCGGAAGCCCTCGATCTCCGCGACGACGCGCGCCGCGTGCTCGACGCGGTAGCTCGGACACCCGTAGCGATCGAGCGCCGACGCGAGCTCCACGACGTAGTCGGCGACCTCTTCGCCGGTGCGTCGTCGACTCGGGGGCGGCAGCGATTCGGTCACCCGCGGGACATAGGGTGGCGCGCGGCAGACCGCCACCTCGCGTATGCTGAACGAGATCCCGCGAGCGGGCACCGAGAGGACGAGATGAACAAGGCGCTCCCCATCCTCGTCGCGACGCTGCTGCCGATGCTCTCGGCGGGCGCCGCGCGCGCGGTCGAGCTGCAAGGGGGCCTCGGCCTCACGGCCTACGGGTCCTCGTGGCGCGGCGACGTGGGTGGCGGCGGCATGCTGCACCTCGGCGTCCGGTTCAGCCGCGTGATCGCCCTGGATTTCCTGGGATGGGAGTCGCTCGCGCGGGTCGACCGCCGCGTGAACACGGGGCTCACCTTCGGCGTCGTCGGCTACCTGCCGCGCGAGGGCACGCGCCCGTTCGCGCGCCTGTTCGCCATCCACCAGCACGAGGAGGGGCTCGTGTCCGTCGAGGCGTCGCCGGCCACCGTGGCGCTCGGCATCGGCGCGGGCATCCGCCACCGCGTGGGTGTCGGCCTCAGCCTCGGCGCCGCGGTGCCGGTCACCAACGGCGAGAAGTCGGTCTGGAGCGTGACCCCCCGCGCGACCGCGATCTTCCTGCCCGACCCCCTCGGCCCGAAGCTCTATTTCGGGGTCGAGTCCACCTTCGGCTTCGACATGGTGCTGTGATGAAGAGGCTCGCCTTCACGCTGCTTCTCGTCTCTGCCTGCAGCGGCGCGCCGCGACTCGAGGACCACGCGTGCCCCCCGGGCGGCACCACGCTGACCTACGCCAACTTCGGCAAGGCCTTCGTCGACGGCTATTGCGTCCGCTGCCACGGCGGGCCCAACGGTCACAGCTCGCGCGCGCTCAACACGGTGGAGTCGATCCGCGCGTCTGCGGCGCGCGTGTACACCAACGCGACCGGTGACAACCCGCCCATGCCACCGGGCCCCGACGATCCGACGCCCGAGGAGCGGGCGAAGCTGGCCGAGTGGCTGGCCTGCGGGGCTCCCTAGCGCCGCAACAGCGTCGCGATCACCGCCGCCGCGATCACCACGAGCGCCGCCACGCCGAGGGGCCAGCGGGGCTTTTGTGGCGCGAGGATCCGCTGCAGCGCGGCGCGCGCCGCCTTCGCGTCGGGGAACCGCTGGCCCGGCTCCCGCGCCACGCACTTCGCGAACCACGCGTCGAACCCGGGCGGGAACATCCCGAGCACCCCGACCTCGGCGCGGCGGCGGCTCGGCGGCACGAGCTCGCCGCGGAACAGCTCCATCATGAGATCGACCGGTGAGGCGTGGTCGTCGTTGGCCGCGCGCCAGTAGTGGCGACCACCGACCTGCACCCAGAACGCGAGCAGGCCGAGCGCCCACACGTCGGCCGCCGCGGTGAGATCGCGCGTGCGCTTGCCCTGCTCCGGCGCGGTCCAGATCGGCGTGCCGAGGCCCTCGGCCGTGCTGCGGGAGAGGGCGTCGCCCACGTACTTGGCGACGCCGAAGTCGAGCACCTTCACGATCGGCTTCTGGTCCGGGCCCACCCGGATCAGCACGTTCTCGGGCTTCAGATCGCGGTGCACGATCCCGACGGCGTGCGCCGCCGCCGCGGCGGAGAAGATCGGATCGAGCAGCGCCCAGGCCTCCGCCGGCGAGAGCGGCCCCCGGGGCTTGCGCGCGGCGAGGTGCTTCTTGAGATCCTGGCCCTCGAGGTACTCCATCGAGATCCACGGGGTGTTCGTGGCTTCGTCGACGCCCGACGCGAACACGTGCGCGACGTAGGGGCTTTGGATCTCGGTGCCGGCCTTGGTCTCGCGGCGAAACCGCTCGAGGGCCTTGTGGTCGCCGAGCGCCGCGGGATCGAGCAGCTTCAACGCGACGCGCGCGCCCTTCTCGTCCTCGGCGAGGTGCACCTGCCCCATGCTGCCCTGGCCGAGGAGTCGCACGATCCGGTAACGCCCGGCGAACGTGGAGCCGGGCGCCGGCCGCTTCACGGATCTTCTCCGACCAGCGCGCTCCACACGGCGTCGGCCCAGTCGGCGCCGCCCTTGTCCGTCGGGTGGATGCCGTCCTTGCGGCGCGCGATGGCGAGGGTGCTCGAGTCGAAGAACCGGCACGGCGCGGCGTGCGCCTTCTCGACGGCGACGATGCCGGTCTCGCCCTTCCAGAGCGGTGGGGTCACCCATACGCACGGCTGCGTCGACACCTTCCCGACGATGGCGCGCACGTTCGGCGCGAGGACGTCGGGGTTCGGGATGAACACCTCGTTGGCGCCGAGCACGACGAAGATCGCGGTGGGTTTCACGCGCGCGATCAGCTTGTCGAGGCGGTCGCCGCGCGACCAGGTGGTGGTGCTGGCGCTCGTCCAGGCGTCGCTCTCGAGGGTGCCGCCGCGGGCCTTCACCTTCTCGGCGAGCCGCTGCGAGAACCCGGCGTCGGCCATGGAGTCGCCGAACACGAGCACGCGCGCGCCGGGGCCCACCGGGATCCGCGGCGGGGGTGTGGCGCTCGGAATGGCCGAGATCGACGTGACCGCGGAGGCCGAGGGCACGGGCACGGTCGAGGCGGTCGGCGGCGGGGCCGGCGAGGACGACACCACGGCCACGACCGAGGCCGTCGGCCGGGGCCGCGCGGTGCGCGCGAGCGGCGCGCCCGCGAACCCAGCGAGCGCGAGCAGCGTGACGAAGCCGGCCACGTAGGCCGCGGTCGGGAGCGAACGGTTCTCCATCGTGTACGAGGAACAAGGAGCATGCCACCATCCGGCGATGTTTCGCACCGCTTTGATCACCGGCGCGTCCGCCGGCATCGGCCGGGGCCTCGCCGAGCGCCTCGCCAAGAAGGGCACGACCGTCGCCCTCGTCGCCCGTCGTGAGGACCTGCTCGACGAGATCAAGCGCGGCATCGAGGCAGAGGGGGGGCGCGCGGTGTGCCTCGCGGTCGACGTCTCGCGCCCCGACGACGTCGTGGCAGCGGTCGAGCGCGCGGCCCGCGACCTCGACGGCCTCGATCTGGTGGTCGCCAATGCGGGCATCGCCGGCGCCGTGCACAGTCGCGAGATCACCTGGGCCAAGGTCGGTCCGCTCCTCCAGCTCAACGTGATGGGCGCGATCGCCACCCTCTGCGCCGCGATTCCCGACATGGTCCGGCGCGGCCACGGTCACCTCTGCGGCGTGTCCTCGCTCGCGGGGATCCGCGGCCTGCCCAAGACGGCCCCCTACAGCTCGAGCAAGGCCGCGCTCTCCACGTTCCTCGAGAGCCTGTACGTCGACTTCCACGGTACGGGCATCGACGTCACCGACGTGCGACCGGGGTACATCAAGACGGACCTGACCGCGAACCGGCCGTACGAGATGCCCATGCTCATGGAGCTGTCGGACGCGCTCGACGTCATCGTGGCCGGGCTCGAGGCGCGCGATCCGATCGTCGCGTTCCCGAAGCCGCTGGCCTCGGCGCTCTACGCGACCAGGCTGCTGCCCCAGCGCGCGTACGGCCCGCTCGCGCGTCGCCTCGTGCGCCGCTAGGACCGGGGGCGCCGCTAGTAGCGCACCCCGAGAGCGAAGGTGGTGGCGGGGTTCTTCATGTCGACGAGGTGCCCCTGCAGCTCGAGGAAGAGCGCGTGCCCGTCCCAGCGCAGCGGCTCGAAGCCCGCCGAGAGGAACGGATCGAACACCAGGCTCGTCTGGGGGTCGTCGGCCCTGGTGGAGCGGCGGATGCCGACCTGGCCGAGCGTCATGCCGAAGCCGAAGCGCAGGAGGTCCCAGCGGTAGACGAAGCGCGCGCCGAACGTGAGCGCGTTCATCGCGCGACCGGCCTCGGTCGACCCGCGCTCGATGCTCACCATCCCGCCGAGGTCGAGGCCGCTCTCGCCGCGTTGCCGGGTCCAGTGGGCGGCGATCTGCGCCTCGCCGTAGCGGATGGGCACGCCGAAGATCCAGCCCATCGTGTAGCCGAGGGTGAGGGTCGCGCCGACCCGGTTCTCGGCCGGGGGCCGCGGTGCCTCTTGCGCCTGTGCCGCGTGCGCTCCGAGCACCGGCGAGAGCGTGAGCAGCGCGACGAGCAGTTGGCGGGTCATCGGCACACCGGATCCCGCGTGAGCGTGCCCGCCGAGGTGCGGTGCACGAGGGCCTCCGCTTTCGCGCAGATCCCGTCGAGCTTCAGCCGCTCACAGGTCGAGGCGCGGACGCACTGGCTCTCGTCCTCGGTGAGCGCGGGGGACTTGCCCGGGTCGCCACACCCGGCCTCGTAGGTGCAGTAGTCGAGGTCGGTCGTGGTGAACCCCGGGCAGCACTCCTTGAGCTTGGCGTGGGCCTCCTCGCAGAGGAACTCGTCCTTGCGAAGGCCAGCGCCGCAGGTCGCGAGGGCGACGACGGCGCCCGCGACGAGGGTGGCGAGGGTAGGGATCCGGCGGGACATCGGGTCGTGCTGAGCAGAGCGCGTGCCACGCGGAGAAAGAAGGGAAATGTGGCCCCCGAGACCCCCGGATCGCGAACGGAGCGCTGTGGTCGAGGGCGCACACCCCCTGGAACTTGGCCGCGCCGGGGAGGCCGTGCGATCGAACGGCGACATGCGGCCTCTCGCCTTCTTCGCCCTCCTGGGCCTCGTCGTCCTGCCCTCGTGTGGCTCGGACGCGCGCGGGGTGGACACGTGTCGGAAGATCGAGGCCGCCCGCTGCCAGCGCGGTCCGGCGTGCGTCGCCAACTTCGCCGGCGACGTGGACAGCTGCACGCGCTTCTACGACCTGCAGTGCGGTCGTGGCCTGCAGGACTCGGTGCGCGAGCCGAGCGCCGCCGAGCTCAATGGCTGCCTCGAGGCGATCAAGACCAGCTGCACCGCGGTGAACGATCCGGCCAAGGAGCCGGCGTGCAGCTTCATCACCGGGACCGCGCCCGTCGACACCGGCGTCGTGACCGAGGCCGCGACCGACTCGGGCAACGAGGCCGCGACCGACACGGGCTCCGCCGAAACAGGCCCGGCGGACACGGGTGCCGCCGACACGAGCCCCGCCGACACCGGCACCGCCGCGGACAGCGCCTCCGCGGACGCCGTCGACGCGGATTGACCTGAGTCCGATCGACGATCCGTGCTCGCGGGTCGAGCGCCGAGCCACAGTCGTGGTGCAGGAGCGACACCGGCGCGATCGCGCTAGACGGCCTCCGTGGAGCCGACCGGATTCCTCCCCACCGAGCGCGGACGCTTCGCAGTCGCGACGTTCGGCGCGCCCACGGCTCCGCGCCGCCTGCTGCTCCTCCACGGCTTCCCCGACACGCCAGCGAGCTTCGGCCCCCTCGCGCAGCGGCTCGCGGCGCGCGGCTTCCATTGCGTCGCGCCGTGGCTCCGGGGGTACGCGCCATCTCCGCTCGACGGCGACTTCACCCTCGAGGGCCTCGTCGCCGACGTGCGCGCGATCGCCCGCGAGAGCGGCCCGTTCGAGGCGGTGATCGGCCACGACTGGGGCGCGGTGATCACCTGGGCGCTGCTCGGCGACGACGGCCTGCCGCGCCAGGCGCGCGCGGTGACCATGGCGGTGCCGCACCCGCTCGCGTTCCTCGGCAACGGCGCGCGCTCGCCGGCGCAGCTGTTCCGGAGCCGCTACATGGCCTACTTCCAGCTCGCCCGCGCCGACCACACCGTGGACGCCGACTTCGTCGAGCGCTGGTGGCGCCGCTGGTCTCCAGGCTTCGATCCCGGCTGGCAGTATTGGCAGCATCTGCGTGCCACCATGCAGGCGAGCCTCCCCGCGCCGCTCGCGTACTACCGCGCGATGGTGCGGCCCCTCGGCCCCGCGATCGCGCGCATCCGCCGCGGCGCGTGCGTCGAGCTGCCGGTGCTCCACCTGCAGGGCGCCGCAGACGGCTGCATCGACGCCGCGATCGGCGCCGGCCAGGAGCGCTGGTGCCGCGCGCTCGAGTCCCGGGTGCTGCCGGGGGTCGGCCACTTCTTGCACCTCGAGGATCCCGACGCCGTGAGCGCCGCCGTCGTCGGGTTCCTCGGCTAGAGGGCGCGCGTCTCGCCCACGTCCATCACCCACAGGCGGTGGCGCTCGCTCGCGCCCGGCCCCTCTTCGGTCCACCACCGCCGCACGCGTTCGGGCGGCTCCGAGAGCGGCTCGTCGGTCAGCTGGAACGTGCCCCAGTGCATCGCGACGAGGTGCTTCGCGCCGCAGTGCACGAACGCCCGGCCCGCCTCCTCGGCGTTCATGTGCTGGGCCTGCATCATCCACCGCGGATCGTAGGCGCCGATGGGGAGCATGGCCCAGTCGATCGGCCCGCAGCGGGCGCCGATCTCGCCGAAGTGCGAGAACCACCCGGTGTCGCCCGCGTGGTAGGCGGTGCCCTCGGGGCCGCGCATCACCCAGCCGCCCCACAGCGCCGTGTTGCGGTCGAACGGCGTGCGCATCGACCAGTGCTGCTGCGGCACGAACGTGAAGCGCACGTCGCCGACGCGGTGCTCCTCCCACCACCCGCGCTCCACCACCGGCGCGAGGCCCGCCGCCCGGAGGTAGCGACCGACGGCGGTCGGCACGAGGTAGAGCGGCGGCTTGCCCGTGAGCGCCCGCGTGCGCGCGTCGATCGCCTGCAGTGAGGGTAGATCGAGGTGGTCGAAGTGGGCGTGCGAGATCGTGACCACGTCGACGGCGGGGAGCGCCGCGTCGGCGATCGGCGGCGCGACGTTGCGGCGCGCGAGCCCCACCCGGTCGGCGAAGATCGGGTCGGTCGCCACGAGCAGCCCGCCGAGGCGCACGAGGAACGACGAGTGACCGAGCCAGGTGAGCGAGGCGCTCTCGAGCCGCGCCGGGTCCACCGCCTGGGTGGGCGTCGCGAACGGCGTGCCACGATCGGGGCGCCGCGCGCCGAGCTTCCACCGCAGGAGCGCGAGCGGCCCCGGCTGGTCGAACGGATCCAGGTTCTCGAAGCGACTCATGCCCCGCGAGACGAGCGAGGCGCCGGGGTGCGCGCGCCGCGGTGATCGGCGAGCAGCTCGAGCGTCTTGGGGTCGAGGACGAAGCGGAGGCCCACGGTCGGCGCGCCGCCGGGCACGTCGACGTCGACGCGGAGGCTCACGACCATGCCCTTGAGGAAGCCATGCGGGAGGGGGCTGCCCAGCAGCCGCGCGCACAGGATGGAGACGTCGGGCTCGTGGCCCACCACCATGGGGCGCTTCTTGCCGGCCTTCTGCATGGCGAGGACGAACGCCGAGCCCGCGCCGCCGGGCGCCAGCGCCGTGTGCGCCTCGACCGCCGACTCGAGGCCGAGGGTGGTGTGGACCACCTCGGCGGTCTGCAGCGCGCGCACCAGCGGGCTCGCGACGACGAAGCGCGGGGCCTCGCCGAGCTCACCGAGCTTCTTGGCCACCCAGCGCACGCGCTCGCGCCCCGAGACGGTGAGGGCGCGGCTGTGGTCGAGGCCGTCGGGCGCCTCGTCCTCGGCCGGGCCGTGGCGCATCACGTAGAGCTTCATGCGATCCCGAGGTTCTTGCGCATGCGGGCGATCGGGTCGTCGGCGTTGGGCACGAACTGCTCGCCGGTGATGGTCTCGTAGGCCTCGACGTAGCGGCGCGCGGCCTCGATGCGCACGTCGGCGGGCAGGGTGGGCGGGGGCCCGTCGCCCTTGTAGTCGACGCCGGCGAGCCAGCGCCGCACGTACTCCTTGTCGAACGACTCGGGCTCCTCACCCTTCTGCTTGCGCTCCTCGTAGGTGCCGGCGAACCAGTACCGCGAGCTGTCGGGCGTGTGGATCTCGTCGATGACGATGACCTTGCCGTCGGCGCGCACGCCGAACTCGTACTTGGTGTCGACGAGGATGAGGCCGCGCGACTTGGCGTGCGCCGCGCCGGCCTGGAACAGCGCGAGCGCCATGCCCGCCGCGACGTCGAACTCGGCCGACGACATGCCGGTGATGCGGAGGATCTCGGCGCGCGACGCGGAGATGTCGTGCCCGCCCTTCTCGGCCTTGGTGGAGGGCGTGAGGATCGGCGCGGGGAGCTTGTCGTTCTTCGAGAGGCCGTCGGGCAGCTTGTTGCCGCAGAACTCGCGGTCGCCGCGCTGGTAGGCCGTCCACACCGAGGTGGAGGTGACGCCGGTGACGTAGGCGCGCACGACCATCTCGACCGGCAGCGGCCGGCACTCGACGCACTCCATGACGTTGGGGTCGGGGAGGCTCAGGAAGTGGTTCGGGGCGATGTCCTTGGTCTTGTCGAACCAGAACGCGGCCATCGCGGTGAGCAGCTGGCCCTTGAAGGGCAGGGTGCCGATGACCTTGTCGAAGGCGCTGATGCGGTCGGTCGCGACGATCAGCCGTCGCCCGTCGGCGGTCGAGTAGCAGTCGCGGACCTTGCCCTCGTACTTCTCGCCGAGCGTGGGGAAGTCGGTCCCGAGCAGCGTGCGATCGAGCCCGGCGGCGAGGGCGCGGACGAGCTGCAGCTTCTCGTGCGGAACGTGGGCGGAGTGCAGGGTCCCGGGGTATCTCACGGCAGGCCGAGTAGCCCGGGCCCGCGCGAGCGTCGAGCATCCCTGCTACCGTGCGCCGCGATGATCCTCCGGGACCCGGTCCACGATCTCGTCTCCTTCGAGTCGGACGAAGAGTCCATCGTCCCGAAGTTGCTCGCGACCGCCGAGGTCCAGCGCCTCCGCCGCATCAAGCAGCTCGGGGTGACCCACCTCGTGTTCCCGGGCGCAGAACACAGTCGTTTCACGCACGCCATCGGCGCGGCCCACGTGATGACCCGCCTCGTGCGGCGCCTCCGGGCCCTCCACGAGGAGCTACCGTTCTGGCAACAGCTCGCGTCGGATCGCGCGCGGGACGTCCTCGCGGCCGCCTTGCTCCACGACGTGGGGCACGGTCCGTATTCGCACCTCTTCGAGGAGGCGATCCCGGGCGCACCCCACCACGAGACCTGGTCGCTGCGCATCGTGCGCGACCCGGGCACCGAGGTGCACCGCGTGCTCGCCGAGCACGATCCGGGGCTCCCCGAGCGCGTCGCCTCGCTCATCGCGGGCGCCGACGCCACCACGCCCTATCCGCTCCCGTACCTCGCCCACGCGGTCAGCGGCACGTTCGACGTCGACCGCTGCGACTACCTCCTGCGCGACGCCCACATGACCGGCGTCCGCTACGGCCTGTTCGATCTCGACTGGCTGCTCCGCTCGCTGCGGTTCGCGCCGCACGACACCGAGGCGCCGCGGTTCGCGATCGACGGCATGAAGGGCCTGCCCGCCATCGAGGGCTTCGTGCTGGCCCGCCGCTTCATGTTCGAGCAGGTCTACCTGCACAAGGCCACGCGCGCCGCCGAGGTGATGATCAAGGCGATCTTCTCGCGGGCGGCCCACGCGCTCCGCGAGGGCACGCGCCTGCCGCAGGTCCCCCACGCGCTCGCCCTCGCCGCCCACGGCGAGGAGATCCCGCTCGGCGCGTACCTCGATCTCGACGATGTGGTCGTCGGCGCGGCGCTCGCGGCCTGGGAGCGCGGCCCGGATCCGGTGCTCGCCGACCTCTGTCGACGCCTGCGCGTCCGCAACATCGGCAAGACGGTCGAGCTCACCGGGGAGCTCGGCTCCCGCGACGCGATGGACCGCCTGCTCGCCGAGGCGCGTGAGCTCGCGGTGGGCATCGGCCTCGACCCCGACGTCCACGTCGCCCTCGACGTCGCAGAGGACGTGCAGAGCTTCGGCTCGCCCGACGCGGTCGCCCCCCCGAAGGGCGCCGAACCCTCGCTCGAGGTCATCCTGCCCGACGGCCGGGCCCGCCCGCTCGGCGCCGTCTCCCCCGTACTGGCCAGGCTCGACAACCTGCCGATCCGCCGCATTCGGCTGGTCGTGCCGGCCGAGATCCGCGCAGACGTTCAGTCCCGGCTGCCGGCCGCCCGCGAGGCAGCTGCCCGTTCTGCTTGAGCATTCCGCCGTGCGCTGATACCCAAGAGGTTCGCGCTACTTGCGCGGACGCCCATGAAGGCCCCCTCGCCCCTCCTCGGGTTCAACAACAACTTCAAGCACAAGGGGCAGGTCTATCACATCCAGACCGAGGACTCTGGCGTCAAGCATCCGCACATCATCACGCACCTGTTCGCGGATGGCGGGCGCATCCTGAAGTCGATCAAGACCTCCTACGCCACGTACGTGGGCGACCCGATGATGGGCGAGGTGGTCAAGCAGATGATGAAGGAGCAGCACAAGGCGATGATCGTCGCCCTGCGCGACGGCGCCTTCGACGCGGGCGGCACCAAGGAGGTGAAGCTCCCGAGCACGGGCTACTTCGCCGGCTCCACCAACGCGGGGCTCGATCCGAACCGCGCCGGCCGTGGCAGCAAGCACGCGGTGCCGGCGGTCGTGGCGCCGGAGGTGCCCGAGGCCGCGGGGGTCGCCCTCGATCCGCTCGACACCGCGCCCACGCTCGAGATGCCGAAGCCGGCGATCCCCTCGGCCACCGAGCTGGAGCAGGCCGCCCACGCCGCGGCGGCCCGCCGCGCGCAACCCTTCGAGCCGCAGAACGATCTGCCTCCCCCGCCGGCGAACCTCCTGTCGCAGCGCCCGACCGACGGCGGCTACGCCAACGTGCGAGGCCGCTCCCGGCCGCCCACGCCCGTGCCGGGCAACGTGCCCGCCGCGCGTCCGGGAGCCTCCGTACGCCCACCGTCGTCGCCCTCGGTGCGTCCGCCTGGCCAGAAGACCCCGACCGGTCGCTACGCGCTCACCCGCCCCGCCTCCATCTTCGCGACGAGCAAGCCCGCCGCGCAGGGCTCGGTGTTCGGCGAGGATCTGCTGAGCGAGCGCTCGCTCGACGAGGTCATTCTCGGCTACCTCGCCGACGACCTCGAGGGCGAGAAGAAGTAGGGGGAACCAGGAACGGAGCTACTTCTTCGCCATCGTCTGCATGGCGAGGCGGCCGAAGACCTCGACCGCGCCGCGCGACAGATCGAGCGACACGAACGGCCCCTGCGCGTTCTTGCCCATCGCGAGGACGACCAGATCGCCGGGCGGCGTGGGCGCCACCACCGGCGAGCCCGTGGACAGCGGCACCACCCGCGAGGGCACGCCGAGCAGCGCGCCGCCGAGCTCGTTGCCGAGCGCCTCGAGGCGCTTGACCACCTCGGGGTAAGTGCGCAGCGACTTCTCGGCCTTGGCCTCGACGACGCGCTGGAACAGCTCGCGCGCGCCGACGCCCGCGGCGAGATCGACCGTGGTGCCGTTCTGCGCCCAGACGATCTCGGCCGTCTCCGGCTCGCCCGGCTTGGGCTTCTCGCCGTTCGGGTGCGGGAGCTTCAGCGAGAGCACGTTGGCCTCGATGCCGCCGATCTTCTCCTTGCTCAGCGTGGGCTTGCCGATGCCCTGCTTCTCGAGGCCGGCCGTCACGCCCTTCATGCCGAGCACGCTCGTGAGCGCCGTCTCGAGCAGCTTGGCGAGGGCCGCCGGATCCTTCGCGCCGATGCGCAGGCCGACGCCGAGGCGGCTCGGACCCTCGTAGAGCAGCGCGCCGCTCGTGAGGTCGGCGCGCGCCTTGTCCCAGGCCGCGAGGAACTCCGCGATCTTCTCCTTCTCCTTGCTCTGGATGTCGTCGGGGAACGTGCCGACGAGCATCTCGAGCAGGTCGCGCGACGACTCGGTGCGCTGCACCTCGCCGGAGCGGCCCACGAAGGCGAGCACCGCGCCGATCGGCACGTCGAGGGCGGGCCCCGAGTCGCCGAGCGGCCAGCTCGCGATGGTCTTGCCGAACACCGAGTCGGGGACCACCGCCGCGACGTCGGCCTTGAGGGTGACCGAGCCGCCGGTCGTCGACAGCGTGACGTGCGCGTCGCCCGCGTCGGCGAGCCACCCGAGCATGCGCTCGTTCTGCCGCGTGGCGTAGTCGCCGACGGCGTCCATCAGACCGACCGGGGTCTTCTGCGGCGCGCTCTTGGCCTTGGCGAGCAGCTCCTTGCGCTTGGCGGTGCCCGCGTCGATCATCCCCTTGAAGGCGTCGCGCAGCGCGCCGCGCACCGCCGACTGCGGGACGGTCACCGCGATCTCCTGCGTCGGCACCGGCTTCAGGGGCAGCGAGCGCGTCGCGTACGGGGCGAGGTCCTTGAGCGCC
Source organism: Myxococcales bacterium (assembly GCA_016794445.1). Lineage (GTDB taxonomy): Bacteria > Myxococcota_A > Polyangia > Polyangiales > JADJMO01 > JADJMO01. The sequence continues at coordinate 26,978 of JAEUKC010000406.1, read as the reverse complement.
TGCACGCTGGTGGCCGCGAGCAGGAAGTTGCGCCGGATGCCCAGCACCTGCGTGCGCGGGCCGCCGGGGGTCGCGCCGCCCTCGAACACCGAGAGCCCGAGCGTGTTGTCCTCCATGCGCGACATCCCGAGCTTCACGAGCTCGGCGCCCACCTTGCTCGCGTCCTTGATCGGCGCGGCGAACACGTAGAGGCTCGTCTCGCCCTTGCGCGCCATGACGAAGAACGCAGGGCGCTGTCCGTCGATCTCGTCGGCGACCACGCGGTTGACGTGGAGCACGTCGGCCAGGATCGGCGCCGCCTTGTCCGGGATGATCGGGCTGATCGTGCGCAGCGAGGCCATGATCGCGTCCGGCGACTTCATGATCCCCTCGGCGACCATCCCGTCGGGGGCGGGGACGGCCGTCTCCGGCGCGACCGCCTCCTTCTTGGCCTCGGGCGGAGCCTCCTTCTTCTTGCAGCCGGCGTCGGCGAGCAGCGAGGCGAGGGCGAAGGAGGCGAGGATCACCCGCGACGGACCGAAGAAAGGAGCTCCACGCATGGAGCACGGCCCTAGCCGTGCCGGCGAAGGCAGCAAAGCCCCGACGTCTCGTCGGCCATGGCCGGCCTCGACCTGCCGCGTCGTCGCTGCTAGCAGGGCGGCCGTACATGGACGTTCCCGCCATCCGCGAGGGCCAGGTCCTCGATACGCGGGGAGGGCCAGCCGCCACCATCCTGCGGCTCGCGACCCCCACCATGATCGCGATGCTCTCCCAGAGCGTCGTCAACGAGATCGACATCGTCTTCTTCGCGCACCTCCCGTGCCCGGAGTCGTCCAACGGCCAGGCGGCGCTCGCGCCCTCGCTCATCGCCCTGTGGGCGTTCGGCGGGTCGCTCTCCGCGATCAGCGTGGGCACCCAGGCGCTGACCGCGCGGCGCATCGCCGAGGGCAAGACCAGCGAGGCGGGCGCGGTGCTCACCAACGCGGTCGCCTTCGCGCTCGGCGCGGGCCTCTTGTTCTCCGTCGTCGGGTTCCTGCTGCTCGAGCCCATGATGAAGGCGCTCGTCAAGAACCCCGAGGCCGCCGCCTACGCGGTCTCCTACTCGCGCTACCGGTTCCTCGGCATCACCTCGATGGCGATGACGTTCGCGTTCAAGGCGTTCTTCGACGGCCTCGGCCAGACGCGCGTGCACATGTTCAGCGCGCTCCTGATGAACGTCGCCAACGTCGTGCTCTGCTACGGGCTCGTGTTCGGGCACCTCGGGATGCCCCGCATGGGGCCACCCGGCGCGGGGCTCGCGGCCCTGATCGCGACCTACGTCGGCCTCGCCATCATGATCCTGTTCGCCTTCCGGGGCGAGGTGCGCTCGCGCTTCTCGTGGCTCGATCGCAAGAAGCTCTCGCGCCCGCTCACCTGGCAGATCCTGCGGCTCGCCATCCCGGGCGGGGTCGCCACCATGGCCGTGATGGTCGGCTTCGGGTTCTTCCTGTTCGTCGTCGGCAAGCTCGACGCCGCCAGCAGCAAGGTCATCGCGACCGGCGCCTGCGGGAAGGCCGAGGCGGTGAACGGCGCGGCCACCACGGCCATCATCGGCATCCTCAAGCTCACGTTCACCGCGTGCCTCGCCTTCGGCACCGCCACCGCCACGCTGGTCGGCCAGTCGCTCGGCGAGAAGAACCCGGAGGGCGCGGCCAAGTACGGGTGGGCCTCCGTGCGCCTCGGGCTCGTCCTGTTCGGCATCCTCGGGCTCTGCGAGGGCGTCTTCTTCACCAGGCCGATCCTCGCCTTCGTCTCGCACAGCGCCGCCGTGCAAGAGGCCGCGCTCCTGCCGCTGCGGATGATGGGCCTGACCACGCCGTTCATCGCCGTCGCGATGATCCTCACCCAGGCGCTGTTCGGGGCAGGCAACTCGCGGTTCGTGATGATCGTGGAGCTGATCCTCCACTTCACGTGCCTCATGCCGCTCGCCTGGCTCTTCGGCGTGACCCTCGGGGGGGGCCTGCCAGGCATCTGGGCCTCGGCGATCGTCTACGTGCTCGGCCTCGCGGCCGCGATGGTCTGGAAGTTCTCCCGCGACGACTGGAAGACCACCCACATCTAGCTCCCGAACTTCGGCGGAGCCCTTAAGTCCCGGACGCCGGGGGCCGTAGGGTCTTCAGGGCCGGTGGCCCACGAACTCGCAGGGAGGAAGCGCGAGGGGGGAGCGAGCGGAGCGATCCGCTCGCTTTCTTTTTTCTGGGAGGCTGGGGGGCCAGGCCCGAACAACCCCCTCGACAGCGGCGCAGCCAGCGCTAGCATGCGCCGCCCGCGGCCTCCCCCCTCACCCGGCCGCCCGAGGAAATCCCCATGGCCACCGAGCGCACGCTCAGCATCCTGAAGCCCGACACCATCGAGAAGAACAAGGCGGGCGAGGCTCTCGCCATCATCGAGGCCACGGGCCTCCGCCCCGTCGCCGCCCGCATGGTGCACCTCACCCGCAAGCAGGCCGAGGGCTTCTACTACGTGCACCGCGAGCGCAAGTTCTTCGGTGAGCTCGTCGACTTCATGACCCGCGGCCCGGTGCTCGTCCTGGTGCTCGAGGGTGACAACGCGATCGCGCGCTACCGCGAGGTCATGGGCGCGACCGACCCGGCCAAGGCCGCGGAAGGCACGATCCGCAAGCGCCTCGGCGCCAACGTCGGCGAGAACGCCTGCCACGGCTCCGACGCGCCCGAGACCGCCAAGTTCGAGATCGGCTACTTCTTCCCTGGGTTCGAGGTCGGCTGAGCCGACGCCCGCATCCGCGCGTCACTGGTCCGCCTCGTGGGTGCTCGTCGAGCAGCCTTCGAAGGGATTTTCCAAGGCCGGTGGCGTTCGGGTGAAACGGGCGTACGCTTGCCTCCGCGCCATGACCGCCGCCCCGTTCCCGTCGGCCGAGCGTTCGGGCGCCCATCGCATCGCGCACACCGAGGTGGGGGACGTGCGCGAGGTGATCGCGACCATCGCTGGCTTCGCCACCATGGCGCGGGCCCAGAGCGTGGGGCCACGGGCGCTGCGAGACATGCTCCCCGAGCTGCAGCATGCAGCGGAATCGGCCGACCCGGCCGTGATGCGGGCCGTCGTCGCGGCCTGCGAAGTGCTCGGTCTGAGCACGGGCCTCGTCACCGAGGCCGGCCTCGCTGCCGAGCGCCTCCTCGAGGCGACGCGGGGCGCGACCGAGCCCCTTCGCCTCGCCATCGAGGCGGCCGCGGGCGCGGCTTCCGGGCCACGATCGGCGCTCTCCCCACGCACGCTCGGTGGTCGCCCCTCCGCGGGGCTCGGCGCCAAGGCGCGCATCGCCTTGCAGTCGGCCTGCCAGGACGCGGTCGAGCAGCTCCTCGAGGTGCGTTCGGCCGCCGAGCTCTTGCTCCGTGCCTCGACCTGCGAGCCCTTGCCCATCGCCCTCGAGGATCTGATCTCCGAGCTGTCGGCAGGCGAGCTCGGGGGCACCGAAGAGATCGTGCTCGAGAGCGGGGTCGACCCGACGCTGCTCGTCGCCGTCGCGCCCAAGGTCGCCGTCCCGCTCCTGCAGCGCGTCCTCTCGCTCGCCCTCGCGAGCGGGGTCGAGGGCCACTTCGAGCTCGTGAGCCGCGAAGAGGCCGGGCGGGTCCGCCTCGAGCTCGGTCTTCGCCCTGGTGCACGCAACTCGAGAGCCGGGCGTCGCTCGGGCCAACGCTTCCTCATCCCCCGCGCGCGCGCCTACGACGCTCCGGTCGTGGCGCTCGCGGCAGGGGCCCTCGCTGCCACCGTGAACCTCCACGGGTCCTCCGCCGAGGTGTCCTTCCTCTCTCAGGCCCCTTGAAACCTGCGCAATTGCACAGGTGGGTTGCGCCTGGCCAGCCCCGCTGGTAACGATTTCCCCAGGTTTCCCACGCAATGTCTGCCGCGCTGTCCGAGCCCACGCTGCTCGAGTCGTCCCGAGTGATCTCCGAAGGGGTCGTCTCCGAAGGGGGCCGTACGCCAGGGTCTCACGGATTCGAGGCGGGCCCGCCGCCGCCCGTCCGTCACACCTTTCGCTTCGAAGAAGGCCGGGTCGATCCCGACGCCCTCCGCGTCGTGCGCAAGCTCGTGGCTGCCGGGTTCGAGGCGTACATCGTCGGTGGCGCGGTCCGCGACCTGCTCCTCGGTCGCACCGCCAAGGACTTCGACATTGCGACGAGCGCCCGCCCCGAGGACGTCAAGCGGGTCTTCCGCCACAACTGTCGCATCATCGGGCGCCGGTTCCGGCTCGCGCACGTCTACTTCGCGTACGGCGGCCGCACCTACGAGGTGGCCACCTTCCGGCGCAACCCGGGCGAGCGCGAGGGCACCGAGGGCGACGAAGAGTCCGAAGACCTCCTCATCCGCTCCGACAACGCGTTCGGCATCGCCCACGAAGACGCCCTCCGCCGCGACTTCACCATCAACGCGCTCTTCTACGACCACGACCACAGCACGATCCTCGACTGGACGTCCGGCATGGCCGACGTCGAGCGCCGCATCATCCGCACGATCGGCCAGCCCGAGGTGCGCTTCCGCGAGGATCCGGTCCGCATCCTCCGCGCCATCAAGTTCGCCGCCCGCCTGGGGTTCGAGCTCTCCGACGAGGTGTACTCCGCGATCGTCGCCCATCGCGACGACCTCGCGCGCGCCGCGCGTCCCCGCGTCTTCGAAGAGGTGCTGCGCCTCCTGCGCGGTGGGGCCGCCCGTCGCTCGATCTGGCTCGCGTGGGACACCGGCGCGCTCGCGGTGGTGTTGCCCGAACTCGCCGCCTATCTCGACGACATGGAGTCCTCCGGTGACGGCCGCGCGCTCGGCGCGCTCGACGCGATCGACCGGATGACGGCGGAGCGCGGCGCCCCCCCGGACGACGCCGTCCTGCTCGCCACGCTCCTGCGCGAGCCCATCCGCGAGTGGACGCAGGGCGCGCGCAACCGCGAGGAGTGGCGCGCTTCCCTCGACGAGAAGCTGGCCGAGATGGGTGAGCGCCTCGCGATCACGCGGCGCATCAGCGAGACCCTGGCACGCCTCTACAGCGGCGAGGCTCGCCTCCGTGGCGGTCGGGTCGGCGGCTTCCTCGCCACCCCGCTCGGGCCCCTCGCCCTCGATTTCGCCAAGATCACCGCGGCCGCCGACGACGCCCCCGCGACCCATCGCGCCTGGCTCGACGCCGTCCAGCTCCCCGTCTCCCGCGCCGACGAGCGCACCAAGGGCGCCGCCGAAGACCGCCGCCCCGCCGATCCTCGCTCCGAATCGCGGAGCAGCGACCGCGAGCGCCCCGCCCGCTCGGCTCACCGCGCCGGCACCCGCGTCCACCGCTTCTGACCCCGCCCCGCCGCCCGCCGCTTCCCCCGGGCTGAAGCCCGGGGCACCGAAAGCAGGGGCAAGCCCACCTTCGGCGGGCTCTCCCGTGGGCGACGTCGAACCTCCTGTCCCGCCGCGAAGCCGGCGTATCTCCTCTGGCCGCGAAGCCGGCGCATCTGCTCCCGCCGCGAAGCCGGCGCTTCTCGCATCTCCCGCCGTGAAGCCGGCGGTTCTTCCGCGAAGCGCTGCGGCCGCCCCTCCCGCCGCGAAGCGGCGCACGGGGGTGGTCGGCCGAGCTGCGCCCCACCGAGCCGCAGGCGAGGTGGGTCGCGGGCGCCGACCCGAAGGGGGGCGTGAGCCCCCCTTCCAACAAACAGTGTTACGCTCGGTCCCCGGTGAGCGCGACGGCTCGGCTGCGAGGTGACAAGTGAGCCAGCGCTTCCTGCGCTGTGTTCACTGCGGGCTGCCGCACGCGGTGGACGAGACGGTGTGTCCCATCACTGGCCGACCGGTCGAGCGTCGCGCGCGGGCGGCATCACCCCCTTCGCAGCGCAATCCCCAGCCCTACGCGTCGCCGTCCTACGCGCCGCCCTCCTACTCGCCGCCAGCCCCCGAGCGCGCGAGCAGCGGTCGAGAGCGCGTCGCCGACCGCGCGAGCGAGAAGCTCCGCGCCGCGCCGTTCGCGGAGCTCGACGCGCAGCCGCACCCGCTGATCGGTCAGGTGCTCGGCGGCAAGTACCGAGCGATCCGCGTGCTCGGCGAGGGCGGCATGGGCACCGTCTACGAGTGCGAGCACGTGGCCATCCACCGCCGCGTCGCCGTCAAGGTGCTCAACGCCGCGCAGGCGCGCAAGAAGGCGAGCCTCGCAAGGTTCCAGAACGAAGCGCACGTGGCCGGGGCCATCGGGCACCCGAACATCTGCGAGATCTACGACATGGGCGAGCTGGACGACAACTCGCCGTTCCTCGTCATGGAGCTGCTCACGGGCGAGACGCTCGCCGATCGGATCGCGAGCGAGGGCGCGCTGCCGTTCGACGACATCGTCGACATCATCTCGCAGGTGCTGAGCGGCCTCGTCGCCGCCCACGAGAAGTCGGTCATCCACCGCGACATCAAGCCCGAGAACGTGTTCCTGACGCAGCGGCCGGGGCTGCCCCCGATGATCAAGCTGCTCGACTTCGGAATCAGCAAGATGGGCGGCGGCGAGGAGCTGCACCTCACCCGCACCGGGATGGTGATGGGCACGCCCTACTACATGTCCCCCGAGCAAGCCCGCGGGGATCGCAAGCTCGACCACCGCGTGGACATCTACGCGACGGGCGTCATGACCTACGAGTGCCTCACGGGCCGCCGTCCGTTCGTCGCCGCCAACTACAACGCGCTGCTCGTGCAGATCCTCACGGGCAGCCCCCGCCCCCTCCACGACCTGCGGCCCGCCGTGAGCGATGGGTTCGCCGACTTCGTGAGCAAGGCGATGCACCGCGATCGCAACCACCGCTTCCAGGACGCGGCCGAGATGCAGCGCGAGCTCGTGAACCTGCGCGACCCCGCCAACGCGCGTCGCATCGCCTCCGTCCCACCCGAGCCCGTGCCGCTCGTGCGCAACAAGCGTTCTCCCGACGACAGCGCGCCGAAGCCGCCCAAGCCCCTCGCACCGCCGATCCCATCACCGCCCAAGCTCCCTTCCGACGAGCTCGCTTCGATCTCGGTCGACATCGACACCAACCTGCTCGACAGCGGGCTCGGCAAGCCCGAGTCGGCGAGCTCCGAGCACACCGCGGAGTCCACCTCGGTCGAGATCCCGGTACACCTCGACGCGCCTGCGCCGCGCTCGCCACGTGAGGTCACGGCGCAGGAGCGGGCCTCGGTGCTCGCCGCCGCCCGCGCGAGCGCCTTGCCCCCCGCACCGGCGAGCCCGCCGCGGCCCGTGGTCCCCGCGCCTCCACCCATCCCGGCCGCCGCCCACCGTCCCTCGACCCCGCTGATGCCGGGGCCGCTCATGCCCGGGCCGCACCGTCCGACGCCGATGCCGGGCATGGCGCCGGTGCCACGTGAGCCGCAGCGTCCACCCGCGAGGGAACCGCCACCGATCCCTCGCCAGTCACCCGGTGCTCCGCTCACCCCCCGCAGCGCCGGACCGTCCACGCCCCCCGCCAAGCCGCTCGCGGCGCGCCCGCTGCCGCGCCCCTCGATCGAGAAGGCCCCGCGCGCGCCGACCGCGGGCCCGGCGCCCCGCACCGAGGCCGACCCCGCCAAGGCGCGCGTCGTGCGACGCGACAAGCCCGAGCGAAGGCTCGCCTACACGCCGACCGATCTCGACGTGGACGTCGAAGATCCGGACGACGATCCGACCGAGGTCGGCGTCATCCCCCACACGGGGATGCACGGGGGGGGACTGCACGGGGGGAGCGACGCGCCGATCGACGCCGACTCGACCGAGCGCATCCCCCCGGAGCGCCTCGCGCGCATGCACGCCAAGCTCGCCGCAGGCGCGCCCCGCCCTTCGGCGCCCCCGGGCGGCGTGCGCGAGACCCGCAACGTCTCGCCCACCGATCGGCGCGCCGAGCACGAGGACAGCGATCCCGAGGGAGATGCCCCGACCACGCTCTTCGATCGCCGCGCGCTGAAGATGGGCAAGCCGCCACGCAAGAACGCGCCGACCCCCGCGGGCACGCGGGCGTCGCGCGCGGGCCCCGTGCCGTCGAAGGGCGATCCGACCGTGCCCGGCATGCCGCCCGTGCACCACCGCGACGGGCCCAAGCGCTAGTCGCGGAACTCGACCGAGCACGAGAGCGCGCGCCGCGTCGCCGTCTTGTTCGGCGGAGTCGCCGGACGCAGCAGCGTCGCCCGGCCCGTGCTCGCGTCCCACTGCAGGGTCCCCGTGGGAGCGATCGCGGTGAGGCGATCGAGGCAGGCGCCCTTGCCGTGGATGCGCGTGCGCAGCACGCCGGTGTCCGTGGCGAGGGTCCCTTCGGACACGCCGTCCACCAGGATCTCCACCGGCCGATCGCGCAGCATCGTGTCGCCGCGATCCCAGGCGGCGACGGTCGGTGGGCACGGCGTCGACGCGCGCAAGAGCTCGGGGACGCTGCCGAGCAACGGCTCGAAGCCCGAGCCCACCTGCGCGTTCGCGTCGAGCGAGAGCACGAACGCCGAGCCCCCGTGGAACGTGGGCACCTTGGAGCTCAGGAACAGTCCGAACCGCCCGTGCGTGGCGTCGGTGGTCGCAGCGAGGTCGTCGTTCCCCGGGGCCGCGAACGTGAGCACCGACCAGACCCCGAGGACCCGGGTGGCGGCGAACCCGGTCGCCGGCTCGTAGCCACCCGCGACCGGGCCCTTGTCGCGAAGGGCCACCCCCACCACCAGCAGCGCGCCGCCGAGCTCACGGGCGTTGCTGATGGTGCGGACGATCAGGCCGGGGATGGCGGGCAGCGTCTCGATCGGCGCGCCGGCGACCAGGCGATGGAGCGTGCAGCTCTGGAACGTGCAGTGCGCGGTCAGCACTCGCCCGGGCGCGAGCGCGTAGGCGTAGAGCCCCTGCTGGGTCGCGGCGTAGGCGTCCTGGAACGGCGCGGTCACCGACATCGTCTCGTACGTCGTGCCGACCGGATCGAAATCGGTGGTGAAGCGCGCCACCGTGCGGGCGCTCTCGCCGAAGGGCGTCGGCTGCGTCGGCCCCACCGTGACGAAGCCGCCGCGCACCGAGCCACGCACGAACGGCAAGAGGGCGAGCGTCTGACCCTTGACGACCTTCGGCTCGGGGCCGCCGAGGAGCGCGTCGCGCGGGGAGCTCCAGGCGCTGGGGACCGGGACGCTCGTCGCATCCACGACCGTCTCCGGACCGAGCGCGGTGCACGTGGCGCGCAGGCGCGTCGCGCGCTTCGGGCCGTCCGGCAGCTTCGGTAGCTGGGGGGCACCCTCGGCGCTCACGACGGTGTCCCAGGTCGCGAGCGAGGGTTCGAAGCCGAGGCGGGTCCAGCCGAACAGGCGACAGCCGAGCGGACCGCACTCGACGCGGCGACCGTTCGCCGACCGGTCGAGGGCCTGCGGGTCGGGGCCGAACGAGATCGGCGTGAAGGTCTGACCGGCGTCGCGGCTGCCCACCGCGCTGATCAGCCCATCGGGCGCCTGAGCCACGACGGCCTCGGCCCCGAACACCCCGACGGAGACGCCGTTCGGCAGCACGCTCGTGTGGCGGACGACGACGCCCGTGGCCCGGGCGACCAGCGTCGCGGTGAGCGTCGTGGCTGTCCGGGTCCACACGACGAGGCGGCCGTCGGGCAGCGAATCGGCGGCCAGCACGTCGGGCTTCGGCTTGCCCTTCTCGAACGGGAGCACCTGCGAGAGGAGCTGGCCGTCCGGGCGCACGAGCGTGAGGCCCTTGTCGACCGTGGAGCGCAGGAACGTGAGCCCGCCGTCCTCGTCGGGGATCGCGGCGATGCGTTCGCCGACGACGGTCGTGGACAGCGCGACGTCGTGGTAGCCGCCCTTCGCGTCGCGCACGCAGAGGCGCTGCGCAGTGTGGAGGTTCTCGTTGTCCGTGTGTCCCTTGCAGTTCCCCGCGACCACCACGGCGGAGCTCGCCGAGAGGCGGACGCCGGTGCCGCTCGGGAAGATGAGCTCCACCGCCAGGCGCGGCCCCGTGCTGCCCTCTTCGATGGTCCCGACGACGACCTGCTCCCCCTTGTTCTCGTGGATGCGCTTGCACACCGCCACCGCGAGGGCTGGGGGCCGCGCCTTGCGGAGCCCGACGCAGCTCGTCACCTCGGGCAGGTCGGACACCCGCAGCACTCGCAGCGGATCGCGCTGCACGACGGCCAGCCGGTCTCCCTCGGCGAACAGCACCCGCCCCTCTTCGAGCGCGACGCCGTCGACGATCGCCTGCTCGAGCGCGAGGGACGCGACACGGGGCGGGACAGCCTTGGTCGGGAGCGCATAGGGCACCCCGACGGTGCCGCTCGCCGTGAGCGGGATCGCGCGCGCGTCGTCGACGAGGAGCAGGGTGCCGGTCCCGTCGTGGGTGAGTCGGGTGGGCCAGAACCCCGGCGGTCGACCGACCAGCGGCGTGAAGCTCGCACCGCCGTCGTGCGTGGCGACCGGCCCGAGCACCGCGACCAGCGCCACGCCGAACGACTCGCTCGTGAACTGCGGTCCCGGCGTCGAGGGCCGGCCCTCCTGGGCCCAGGCGAGGCTCGCGGGCAGCACCGGCAGCACCGGCGCCGCGAGGGGTGGCGGGACGTAGCCCGGCGTCTGGCCGAACGGGATCGACACCCAGTCGAGGGTGGTGCGCACGCGCGCGAGGACGCCCTTCGGCCCGAACGAGGGGGCGGTCAGCGGTCCGCGGACGAGCGGCGTCACCGCGCCTTCGCGGGCCCGGTACATCACGTCGTTGCCGATCAAGAGCACCCCGCCGCCGAGGAACGCCGGCACGGCGACCGCCGCGTTCACCGGGGGATCGACGACCGTGCGTGCGCGGGTCGCGCCGCCGTCCTCGTCGAGGTGATACCGCACGCGACCGAGCACGACCTCGCGACGGTCCCCCGCCACCGTGAACGGCGAACGCGCGAGCGGGTTCGCGAGCAGCGTGGCTCCCGCCGCGCGCGGCGACGAGGGCACGCCCGGGCGGCCGGTCACGCCCGGCGAGCACGCCGCGCCGAGGGCGAGGCAGAGCAGCGTGGCGGGGGCCCGGGAGGAGCGCGACATCGTGGACCTCCCGCGCCCTCTCTTCAGGGCCCGATCTTCGGGACCTCGTCGCGCAGCAGCGACACGCAGAAGTTGGTGGTCAACGTGCGCGCGGCGGGCACGTTGAACACCACGTAGTGGCCGTCGCCCTTGGTGGGCGCGAACTGCGCGAGGCCGATCGTGGCCTTGCCCTTGGCCGCGTTGCCGCTGAGGGGCAGCGCGACGGGCGCGAGGCCCGCGAGACTCGTGATCTCGGGGACGTCCCACACCATCGGCTGGACGAGGGGCGCACCGCTCGCGACGGCGCCCGCCTCGATGGTGCGCGGCGGCGCGTAGCTGTCGCCGACGCCGTCGGCGCCCACGCCTTCGGTCATCAAGAAGCTCTTGGCCGTGCGCCCGGGCAGCGGATCGGTCGCGATGTGCGGGTAGTAGTGCAGCGGATCCGACGGGTCGATGATGGTCTGGATCAGCGCCATGATCGGGTTGAACTCGTCGAACTCGCTGTCGTACTCGGGCTTGAGGATCACCCTGATGAGCCCGGAGACCGACGGGTCTGGCTTGGACTTCTTGATCAGCGAGAACGAGATCGCCGAGCCGGCGCCGGAGAGCACGCCGCCGCGCGCCTGGTCGTCGACCGCGAAGAACAGGGGCCCGTTGAGCCCGCCCTGCGAGTGGCCGAAGAACGCGATCTTGGTCTTGTCGAAGGTGATCTCCTTGCCGCGCTTGGCCACCGAGGCGGGGACCACGAGGCCCCCGCTGGTGATCAGGCGGGCGCGGGCGATCTCGTCGATCGCCGACTGCCGCGTGTTGGTGCGCGAGGCGACGGCGTTGTCGACGTTGAAGAACAGGAACGAGATCTTGCTCTCGCGCGCCGGGTCGTCGAGCGGCGGCGCGCCGGGCCGCGTGCCGTGGAAGATCTGGTCGATGCCCATCGAGGCGAGGCACTGATCGGCGAGCGCGACCGCGGTGCCGTCGCGGACGAACGACGCGTAGTCGCCGCCGGTGCCGTGGGCGTAGAGCACGATCGGGTAGCCGCCGGCCGGCATCGGGCACTTGGCCTCACCCGGCACCGCGAGCTTGAAGCGCAGCTTGAACGTGCGCTGCAGGACGGGCTTGCCGTCCTTGACGACGAAGCCACCGCCCTCCGTGAGGAACGGCACCGTGCCCTCCTGGTAGTCGGGCGAGCCGTCGTAGTCGCCGTCGTAGCGCTCGTAGCTCGGCGGGTCTTCCTTGTCCTTCTCGAGGCGCGTGACCTTGGGCGCGTCGAGGCCGCGCGCGTGCTCCGCCACGAGGGCGAGCTCGGCGGTCGGGTCCCAGGTCTTGAACACGGAGAGCTGGGCGATGTCCTTGCGGTCGATCCCCGCCTTGCCGAGGGCGTCGAGCGCGGCACCCCAGTCGCTCGCGAGCGGGCCCTTGCCGGCGAGCAGGTCGGACAGCTCGCTGTTGGGCTCGGCGGCGAGCGCCTTGCCGCTCGCGTCGGCGACGCCCTTCACCGCGCGGGTCGCGACGATCGCGTAGCGCGCGTTGCCGCGCATCGGCCTCCCGAGCGCGGGCTGCCACGAGACGATCCAGGGGAGGTAGTAGTCCGGGGCGGTGACGCCCGCGCCGCGCAGCTTCCACACGATGGGGTGACGGGTGCCGCGCTCGAGGTCGACGAGCTGCAGCGACGACGTGGCCGCCATCGAGGCCTTGGCGTCGGCCGGGAGCGTCGCCGGATCGAGCTCGCTCGTGAAGCCGAGGTAGCCGCCGGCGCCCGGCGAGAAGCCCGGGATCTTGCCGCGCAGCTGGTCCTGGTACTTCTGCACGAGCGACGCCTTGCGCGGGTTCACCCAGCCGTCGAGGCGGATGGAGCCGTCCTTCTCGCGGCGCAGATCGCTCGGCCACGGGTGATCGTAGAAGTGCTCGCCGTCGAGCGCGCTCAGCGAGGCCGGCACGGTGAAGCGCGCGCGCGGCGGCTCGGAGCCGGTGGGCGTGGGCGGATCGACGGTGCTGTCCTTGCTGCAAGCAGCGCCGACGACGGAGAGGACGACGAGCCCGGCGAACGATCGAGAGAGCATCGAGCACGAGCGTAGCGCGCGCCGGCGCCAAAGTCCGGCGGCCTCCGGAGGGCAGGAGGCGGGTCACCCACCGACCGGGGGAGTGGTGGCCGCGATCTCGACCAGGGCCTCGTCGATCCAGCGCTGGATCACCCGTGGAAACGGCCACATCCACCCGTACGCGGCCGAGGTGAACTGCCGTACCAGGTAGGCGTGCAGGCTGGGGTCGCGGGCGGCCGCGAGGCCGTACACTTCGGCGGTGGCGCGCAGCGTCTCCACGTACGCTTCCCATTCGATGCGGGCGCGACCCCACGCGAGCCCGAGGGGGAAGACCGGCAGGAGGTAGATCAGCGCCATGCCGATCGTCCCGTAGCGGCGGCGCTGGCGCAGGTGCACGCGCTCGTGGCGCAGCAGCACGTACCGCCGCTCGTCGTCGCTCTCGGGCCAGGCGGTGGGCACCCACAGCGTGTCGCCGAGGACCGTGTGGTAGCGCGTCAGGTACTCGTTCTGGCCATGCAGCGTGAGCACCTTGAGCGCCACGTCGATGGCCCGCTGCAGAAGGCTCTCGGCCTTCGGTCGGATGCGGAACGCCGGGAATTCTCGGCGGATCTCCTCGGTCAGGGCGTCGCTCCGCGGGTGCACCAGGGATATGGTACGCCGCTGTCGAATACGCGCGTACGGGTCCCCGTCCGTCCGTCTTCCAGGAGGTCCGATGTTCCGTTCCCTCGTTCGCTTCGCCCCGCTCGCCGTGTTGCTCGCCGCCTGCACCATCGAGAAGGCGCCCGCGCAGAACCCGCAGCCCGCCGCTGCGGAGCCCGCGCCCACGGCCAAGGCCCCCTCGGCGGTCGGCGTCGACTACGTCTCCTGCCCCATCGGCAAGTGGAAGGTCGGTGAGACCGAGGTGAAGATCAGCTCGAACCCCGGCAAGCCCGGCGTCTACGACGTCACCTACAACGGCAAGCAGGTCGGCAACCCCGGCTCGGTCGACGGCCAGAACTTCAAGGTCGACATGGGTCAGGCCACGGGCGGCCAGTACAACTGCGCGATGCAGCCCGACTGCAACTCCATGAGCTGTGGCTTCGCGGGCCAGCCCCCGCAGGTGTTCAAGAAGCTCCCGTGAGCCCCGCCGAGGGGCGCGCGACCAGCTGACCGCACGCCGCGCCCACGTCGCCGCCGCCCGAGTAGCGGCGCACCACCGGCACGCCGATCGCCGAGAGGCGGGCGCGAAAGCGTTCCGCCTCTTCGTCGTCGGGGCGACGGAACGGGTCGTCGCCGCCCATGGGGTTGTAGGGCACGAGCGAGAGCCGCGGCGTGACGCCGGTCTTCGCGCGGAAGTCGAGCGCGAGGCGCGCGAGGGCGTCGGCGTCCTCGTCGGAGGTGTTGACCCCACCGAGGGTGGTCACCGCGAGCATCGGCGCGTCGCCGTGCAGCTTCACGAACTCGGCCGCCGCCTCGAGCACCTCGGCGAGGGGGTTCTGCTGCTCGACCGGCACGAGGCGACGACGCACGTCGGGCCGCGCGGCGGCGATCGACACGCCGAGCCGCACGCGTATGCCGGCCGCGGCGAGCTTGCGGATCGCACCAGGGACGCCGACGGTGCTCACCGTGATCGCGCGCTGCTCGATCGCCGCGCCGCACGGGTCGTGGAGCACGCGGATCGCCTGGATGACGCGCTCGACGTTGGCGAGTGGCTCGCCCATCCCCTGGAACACCACGCCGTGCACGCGCGTGCCGGGGGGGAGCTCGCGGCGTACCACGCGCACCTGCTCGGCGATCTCCCAGGCCTCGAGGTTGCGTTGCAGGCCGAGGCGGCCCGTGGCGCAGAACGTACAGCCCATCGCGCAGCCGACCTGCGAGGACACGCAGACGACGAAGCGCCCGGGCTTCTCGAGCGGGATGCGCACGGTCTCGATCCGCGCGCCGTCCTCACAGGCGAGCACGTACTTCACGAACGGGTCGACCTTCGAGTCCTCGCGCGCCACCACCCGGAGCGTGCCGACGCGGTGGTGGGCGGCGATGCGCTCGACGTCCACCCGCCGGATGTTGCGCGGGATGGGCTGGGCGAGCAGGTCGTCGCGCCCACGCTGGTGCACCGCCGCGCAGATCTTCCGCGCGGTGGTCGCGTCCACCCCGGCCGTGCGCGCTACGTCGTCCGGCGTCTCGCCCTGGATGGGCCGCCGTGCGTCGAACTCGGGCTCAGGCCCACGAGGCGATGGTCGCGCGGGCGCGCTCGCGGGCGAGGACGCGGCGCTGGACGACGTGGAGAGCAAGGCCATAGAGGTTCACGGCGACGATGACGAACGCGCAATACCACACGAAGGCGTGGTCGACGAACGGCGCCACGAGGCAGGTCACGCCGATCGCCGCGTTGTGCATCGTGGGGCCGGTGATGCTGTGCAGCCGCACCAGCAGCCCGTTCTCGCGCTCGAAGCGCGCGACACGGATGGGGTCGGACGCGGTCACGCGCGCCTCGGCGGCCGCCGCGTGGAACGCGGGCCCCTGCTGCGTGCGCACGTAGAGCGCGAACAGCCGCAGCCCGGCGCGCACGATCGACCAGCGCACGCGCTCGGCCTCCTCGAGGTACATCTCGGGCTCCTCGGGCGGGCCGCCGCGGCCGGTGTGCGCGAGGTAGCGGTGCTTGTAGTAGTCGAAGAACCCGGCGTGCACCCCCATCGAGGTGCCGGCCGCCAGCACGAACACGAAGCTCTCGAGCGCGCCCACCGCGTGCCCGGCGACGACGACATGGGCCCGGAACACCTGCACGAGGATGCCGACGTGCACCACGAGCGCGACCCAGTAGTCGGCGTAGCCGTCGATGATCCGTCCGAGCACCGAGCCACCGCCGCGGGCCCGCGCGAGCTGTCCGTCGCTGCAGTCGAGCACCATCGAGAAGAAGAGCGCGAGCGCACCCACGACGGGGAGCCCGACCGCGATGCAGGCGCCCGCGACGGTGCCGAGGAGGAGGGACGCGAAGGTGAGCTGGTTCGGCGTGATGGAGGTGTTCACGACCGCCTTGACCACGAGCTCGGCGAGCGGGCGGTTGACGTACGCGTCGAGGGGTTCGTCGGTGACGTGGGCCATGGGTGCGAACGGCGAGACGCAGACGGAGGTGAGGTGCGTAGGCGGATTCGCGGTCTGGCCCCCGATTCTTCGAGGATTCCAGCTCGGCGTGCCCGGTGGTGTTGCGCCGAGCAACAGTCAGGCCCAGTAGGGTAGTCTGCGGCGCAATGACACGCGTCCCGACGGCGGTGGGTGATCTGCACGTGGAAGAGCTGGGCACCCGAGGGCGTCCGGCGGTCCTCCTCTGGCACTCGTTCCTGCACCACGCCGGCATGTGGAAGGCGCAGGCCCACGCGCTCGCCCCCGCGTTCCACGTCCTCTCGGTGGACGCGCCCGGGCACGGACGCAGCGCGCGACTCACCCGCGCGATCCACATGGACGACTGCGCCGACGCTGCGTGCGCAGTCCTCGACGCACACGGCGTCGGCGCCGCGTCCTTCGTCGGCCTGTCTTGGGGCGGCATGGTGGCGCTCGCCGCGGCGATCCGTCACCCCGAGCGCGTGCGCTCCATGGCCTTGTTCGACACCAGCGGTCGCGCGGAGCCACGCTGGAAGCGCGCCGAGTACGCGCTGCTCGGGAGGATCGCCAGCACCGTCGGGATCATCCCGCCGCTCGTCGATCGCATCGAACCGCTCATGTTCGCGCAGCAGACGCGGCGACACGATCGCGTGCTCGTCGACGAGTGGCGCGCGTACGTCGCCCGGTGCGACGTGCCCTCGATCCTGCACTCGCTCCGCTGCATCATGGGTCGCCCGGATCGCAGCGCCGCGATGCCGGCGATCCGCGTGCCGACGCTCGTGGTCGTGGGCTCGCAGGATCGCGCGCAGCCGCCCGACGAGAGCCGGTTCATCGCCGCGCAGATCCCCGGCGCGCGCCTCGCGGTCATCCCCGACGCCGGACACCTCTCGGCCATCGAGGCGCCCGAGCAGGCGACGGCGCTGATCCATGAGCTGCTCGCGGTGTCGACGCCATCGCCGGCGTGATCACCTCACGCGTTCGCTTCACGCCATCACTTGACTGGGGCGGTGGCGAACGCGGCACAGTTCGGGCTCGCGTCGACCGGCTTCGGACCCGTGAACGGGACCACCTCGGTCAGATCGATCTTGCGTTCGGCGACGAGCCAGTCGCTCGAGAGGATGTCGATCTTGGAGGAGCGCCCGTGGATCCCACCCGCCGCGAGGAGGCCCGCCGGGTCGCCGCCGAGGCCGAAGTCGAACACCTCGAACACGGCGTCGAACGTGCCCGTGTACGTGGTGTAGATGCGAATGGGGTCGACCTTGTCGATGCTGAGGTCGATGCAGGGCGCGACGCCCTGACCCATCATCACGCCCTTGAGCGGGTGGACGAACCAGGCGCGCGCGGGGCCGGCGCCGCTGCCGAGCGGAGTGGTGAGGAGGCGCGGGCGGACGTCGATGCCGCGGAGGGGGTAGATGACGAGGTCGACGTGGAGGCTGTCGCCCGACGACACGGTGATCGACGTGAGGTCCGCGGGGCGCGGCTGGAAATCACCCACCGCGGGCGAGGCGCGATCCCACGGCTCGAGGTCGCGGAATGCGCCGAACGGCCAGTAGACGCCTGGCTCGACGGAGAGGGCCTCGACCAACTTGGGCAGGTCGGCGGCGGCGATCTTCGACACCCCGCTGCTCGAGGACGGGTAGATGGTCTTGGCCACGAAGGTCGCGTCGTACTCCGGCTTCACCGCGGCGAGCCCGACCGCCAGGATGCCGTTGCCGTCGATCCCGAGGGTCTTCTTGGCGTCGGCCGTCAGGGAAGGGCCATCGTCGCCACGGAGCACCCGGATGCAGACGTTCGCCTTGCCCTTGGGCGGCGCCGGGCACTTGGGGGGCCCGGCGTCCGTGATGCCGACGTCTGTGGCCGTGTCACCGACGCCGGTGTCCTGCGGCTCGGAGTCGGTGGAGGGGCGGGTGCCGCCCGTGTCGGTGAGGGTCGTAGCGCCGTCGTCGCCGAAGGAGGCCGCGTCGGCAGCACCGCACCCGACCATGCCTGCCACCGCGAGGGCGGTGACGGCTCCCCGCCAGAGGCGCGGGTGGAGGGAGATCTGGGCCATCGGACGGTGGACTTGCACAGTCCGGGCCTCACCGTCGGCGCTGCAGGTTTGCGGGGGATCGCGGGTGGAGGACGGACCCTGCGGCCGGACAACCATGTCGCGGCTCGCCAAGGGGCCGCCGCGGCGTCCTCCCGGCGCCGGGCCACGCTGCGCGGCGACCATCGAGAGGGATGGTGTGACAGCGCGTGCTGGGACGGTCGATTCCGGACGCAAGGAAGGCCTGTCACTGTGCCACGACTTGCCGCGATTTCCAGAGGGTTTCTGCGACCTCCCGGCCCGGATCGCTGCCCGCGACGATTCCTCCTCCAGAGTGGTACGATGCCTCACCTGTACGGAGGTCCACGATCAGCGTGCGGATGGCCATGTTGGCCTGCAGCCGGTGGTCCCGACCGAAGCCGAAGAGGGCGCCGCAGTAGACCCCGCGACGGCTGCGCTCGAGCTCTGCGATGACCTCCATCGCCCGGACCTTCGGCGCGCCGGTGACCGAGCCGCTGGGCAGCATCGCCGCGAGGATCTGGGCCAGCCCGACGCCCTCGGCCGCCCGCGCGCGTACGTCGCACACCCGGTGGTGCACCGTGCGCGACCGCGCCGCGTAGGGGGTGCCCGCGCGCACGCTGCCGATCGCGGCCACACGCCCGAGGTCGTTGCGCTCGAGGTCGACGACCATGGTGAGCTCGGCGCGCTCCTTGGGGTCCGCGTCGAGGGCCCGGGCGAGCGCCTCGTCGGTCTCGGCGTCGACGCCGCGGGGACGGGTCCCCTTGATGGGCGAGGTGCACAGCGCCCGACCGTCCACGTCGAGGAACAGCTCGGGCGACGACGACACGACGAGGTGGTCGTCGAGATCCAGCGCCGCGCCGAAGCGCGCGGTCGCCCGGCCGAGGAGTCCCGCGAGGAGCTCGGCCGCGGTCCCTTCCGCGCGGCCCGAGAGCTCGCGCGCGAGGTTGACCTGGTAGAGATCCCCAGCCGCGATGAGGGCGAGCGCGCGCTCGATGCGCGCCGCGTGGCTGGCGTCGTCGTCGACGGGGGTGAGGGTGACCACCCGCGGCGTCACGGGCGGGCTCGCGAGCAGCGCGCGCAGGGCCTCGATCGAGTTGCGGTCGTCGCCCTCGATCGCTGCGCGGCCGGTGTGTGGATCGCGCACGAGCGTCGCCGCGTAGGTGCGCACGATCGCCGCCGCGCCGATCGGCGGGGGGCGGGTCTCGACGCGACTCCAGGCGGGCCGCTCGAGGTCGCGCGCGGCCTCGTAGGCGAGGTAGCCCACCGCGCGCGGGCCCGCTGGGCGACCGTTCCAGCCGGGAGACCGCGGCCCGTCGCACCGCGCGGCCACGAGGGACGCCACCGCAGCGAGCGGCGTGCCGTGGGGCACCCGGAGCTCGTCGAGGGGATCGACGACCAGCGCATCGCTCGTCCAGCCGTCGCCGAGCAGCAGCGCACCGCCCCTGCCGCTCGCCGCGTGTGCGGCCGCGAGCAGCGCTCCCCGGGAGAGCGGCGTCGGCAACTCGACGATCATCGGCTCTCGCTCAGAAGAGGACCAGCGGCGCCTCGACGAACGCGGTCCCGCTCCACACGAACAGCTTGCGGTCGTCGCAGTGGGCCCCGCCGCCCTTGCCGTCGCCACGAACGCTCACCACGAGGAAGGCGAGGTCGTAGCTGGGCTCGCTCCCACCCGCGAGCGCGGTGTCCACGTCGGTCGGGCTGAAGTAGGCGCCGCAGTCGAGGTGCGAGTGGTAGAGGACCTTGACCGGTCGCCCGGCCTTCTCCGAGGCCTCGATCCGGCGACTGAACTTGAGCGGGTCGATCAGGAAATACGTGCGACCGGTGCGCGGGTAGCCCTCGGGATCGAGCTGGTGGTAGCGGTTCGCGAGGTTCGGGATGCGCTCGGCCGCGTCGGCGACGAGATCGCTCGCGGGGCCCTCGACCACGCCGCACGCCTCTTCGCCCTCTGCCTCCGGGCCCAGCGCGTAGGCCTCGAGGGCGTGGGCCTCGATCTTCGCGAGCACGTCGCGGGGCATGCGGACGCCGTCTCTGGCCCAGGGGTGTCGCGCGAGGTCCATCACCAGACGTAGCTCCTCTCCCATTTCATCGGCGCGAAGTAGCGGTCGCCGCGGTCGCACGCGACGGTGACGATGCTGGCCCGCTCGCCGCGCGCGAGGCACTGCTGCGCGATCTGCACCGCCGCGAACACGTTGGCGCCGCTCGAGTGGCCCACGTGCAGGCCCTCCTCGCGCGCGAGGCGGTCCGACATCTCCCAGCCGTCCTCGGTGGTGACCGGCAGGATCTCGTCGGGCACCGTGGCGTCGTAGATCGCCGGTACCAGCGAGGAGGCCATGTGCTTGAGCCCCTCGAGCCCGTGCAGCGCGTCGCGCGGCTCGACGGCCACGCAGCGCACGGGGAACGGCGCCTCGTGCAGGCGACGCGAGGTGCCCATCACCGTGCCGCTCGTGCCGAGGCCGGCCACGAAGTGCGTGAGCTCGCTCCCGAGGTCGTCGAGGATCTCCTGGCCGGTGCCGAGGTAGTGGGCGAGGGGGTTGTTCGGGTTGCTGTACTGATCGGGGTAGAAATAGCGGTCGGGCGCGGCCTCGACGAGCTTGCGCACGTGGCGGATGGCCCCGTCGCTGCCCTCCATGGGGTCGCTGAAGGTGATCTTGGCGCCGTACGCGCGCGCGACGCGCTTGCGCGGCTCGGTCACGTTGCGCGGCATGACGAGCTCGATGTCGAGCCCGAGCGCCGCGCCGATCATCGAGTAGGCGACGCCGGTGTTGCCAGACGTGGAGTCGATCAGCGTGACGCCGCGCCCGAGCCGACCCTCGGCGATCGCGGCGAGGACCATCTGCCGCGCGGCGCGGTCCTTCACGCTGCCGCCCGGGTTCGCGAGCTCGAGCTTGGCGTACACCTTCACGTCGGTCTGGCCCGCGAGCTCGCGGAGGCGGCCGAGCCGCACGAGCGGCGTCTTGCCGATGGCCTCGACGATGCGATCGAGCCGATGGGCTCTCGTCAACGCTCGGGTCACGAAGCGCTCCGGTCCGAGGCGCGACCCGGCCGCGAGACCGGCTCGAGGTCGACCCGCGCGGCGATGCGGATCTGGTGG
Organism: Myxococcales bacterium; assembly: GCA_016794445.1. Classification (GTDB taxonomy): domain Bacteria; phylum Myxococcota_A; class Polyangia; order Polyangiales; family JADJMO01; genus JADJMO01. The sequence goes on along the minus strand of JAEUKC010000406.1, from coordinate 5,764 downwards.
AGGGCCCGCGCCGAGGCGAGCGCGACCGCCCGCGCGGACGGGTGCAGGTCGGCGGCGGTGAGGGCGTCGACGAGGTCGTTCGGCGGGGAGACCGAGATCTCGTCGGCGTCGGTCGCGAAGGCCACGTGAGGTCCGCACTCGACGACCGCGCGCGTCGCCGCGTGGCTCGCCGTGCGCACGAGCCCGAACCCCGCGCCCGCGAGGTAGCGCGCCTCGACCTCGCCCTCGAGGCGGTCCTTGGTGGGCACGACCGCCGTGGCGCGGCCGAGGTGAGCCTGCCCCGTCTCACCGATCTCGGCGACGAGGCGTTGACGCAGGGTGCGCGGATCGCTCACCGCGCTCCGCCGGCGATCGCGGGCACGATGGAGATCTCGTCGCCGTCCTTGACCGCGCTCTCGAGCCCCTCGAGGAAGCGGATGTCCTCGTCGCCGAGGTAGACGTTGATGAACTTGCGCACGCCCTTGTCGTCGAGGAGGCGGTCCTTGACGCCCGGGTGCTTGGCCTCGAGCTGCTCGATCACGGCGCCGACGGTCGGTGCGCCGTCGATGGCCACCTCTTCGGCGCCGGCGGTGAGGGAACGAAGCGGGGTCGGGATGCGGACGCGGATGGCCATGGTGTTCCTTGGAGGGTTGCAGGAGCGGAGGGGCGGACGAGGACGCCCCGGGAGCGACAAAGGCAAATGGTTACGCGAGGTAGCGGGAGGGGTCGATGTCCACGATCGTGCGCACGCCGCAGAGCGCGCACGAGGTTCGTGGCTTCACGGTGTGGAACCGCAGCTCGTCGTGGAGCCCGTCGAGGCTCGCGAGCTTGCCGAAGGGCGCGCCACCGCCGAGCAGCTCGAGCGCGAAGGCCGCCTGGAGGGCGCCGATGATCCCGCACACCGGGCCGACCACCCCCGAGAGGTCGCAGGTGGCCTGGGCGCCCTCCGGCAGGTCCTCGAAGAGGCAACGGTAGCAAGGCCCACCCTGGGGCCCGACCGCGAGCGCGGTGCCGACCCAGCGGATGGCCGCGCCGTGCACGATCGGCACCTCGGACAGGCGCGCCGCGTCGGCCGCGAGGAACTTGGTCGCGTAGTTGTCGCTGCACTCGAGCACGACCGACGAGCCCGCGAACACGCGCAGGGCGTTGCCGGGGTGCAGGCGCTCGCGCACGAGCTCGACCGACGGCCGGACACCAGCGGCCTGGCGCTCGACCGCATCGGCCGCCGCGTCGAGCTTGTGGCGGCCGACGTCGGCGTCGCGGAAGAGGATCTGCCGGTGCAGGTTGGTGCGATCGACGGTGTCGTCGTCGACGAGCACGAGCGAGCCGACGCCGGCGTGGGCGAGCGCGCGGATGGCCGGCGTGCCGAGCCCCCCGACGCCGACGACGACGACGCGGGCCACGCTGAACGGGGCTGCGCTCACGGCCACGCGGGCTCCTCGGGCAGGTGCTTGAAGTGCTCGGCGAGCGAGAAATAGCGCTCGCCGGTGTCGCAGAGGATGGTGACGACGGTGTGCCCCGGGCCGAGCTCCTCGGCCACCTGCAGCGCCGCGTGCACGGCGGCGCCCGACGAGATCCCGACGAGGAGCCCCTCGCGCTGGGCGAGCCGGCGCATGGTGCGGTAGGCGTCGTCGTCCTCGACGGTGCGCATGTCGTCGACCTCGCTGCGGTCGAACGCGCGGGGCACGAACCCCGCTGCGAGCCCCTGGATCTTGGTCGGGCCGCGCTCGCCACGCGAGATGGTGGCGCAGCGCTCCGGCTCGACGCCCACGATCTTGCCGCACCCGCGGCCGCGGAGCGCGCGCGCGACGCCCGTGATGGTGCCCCCGGTGCCGATGGTCGCGACGAACGCGTCGAGCCGCACGTCGCCGAGCGCGGTCGTGATCTCGCGGGCCGTGGTGCGGGCGTGGATCTCCGGGTTGTGCGGGTTGTCGAACTGCCGCGGCATCCAGGCGCCCGGCGTCTCGCGGGCGATTCGCTCCGCGGCCTCGATCGCGCCGTCCATCTGGCGCTCGGGCTCGGTGAGCACCACCTCGGCGCCGAACGCCTCGAGCAGCTGACGGCGCTCGAGCGACATGCTCGCCGGCAGGGTGAGGACGCAGCGATAGCCCTTGCGCGCGCAGGCCATCGCGAGCGCGATCCCCGTGTTGCCGCTCGTCGGCTCGACCACCGTGCCACCCGGGCGCAGCGCGTAGCTCTGCTCCGCGCCGTCGATCATCGCGAGCGCGATCCGGTCCTTGACCGAGCCCGCGGGCTCGAGCTGCTCGCACTTGCCGTAGAGGGTCGCGCGGCGGGACTCGGGGTCGTCGTCGCGATCCCGGGCGTCGACCCGGGAGAGCCGCGCGAGCGGCGTATCCCCGACGAGCTCGAGCACGGATTCGTAGACCGCCATGGCCAGGGCTCGTTAGCGTGGCTTCTCCCAGGCATCGAGCGCGGCCTGCGTGGCGCCGTCGATCGTCGCGGGCTCTCTCCCGGGGCCCTTGGCGCGGGCGAGCATCCAGCCGTTGCGCGCGTCGGCCGCGAGCCCCCAGGCGGAGAGGTAGAGGTAGGGGTGGTCGGCGCGCAGGTCGGCGTCGTCGAGCGCGAAGCGCAGCTGTGGAGGCTTGCCCCACACGCCGACCAGCCGCGACTCGCCCCACACGAACGTGTAGCCGCGCCCGTCGTCGAGCAACCGCGGGGCGTCGCGCGCGTCGTCGTCGCCACGGGCGAGCAGCGCGAGGTCGCGCCCGAAGAGGCCGTCCGCCGACCCGCCGAGCGCGAGCACGACCGTGGCGGCCACGTCGCTCGGATCGGTCACCACGTCGACGACCTTGCCGGCGTGCGCCCCGCCGGGGAACCGCACGAGCAGCGGGATCTGCAGCGGTTCGCTGTCGAGCAACGGTTTCGGTGCTGGCGCCTTCGGCGGGAGCTTCGAGCCGACCGCGGAGGGCGCGCCCGACGCCGCGGGCTTGGCCTCGACGTGGGCGGGCGGGATGGTGAACGGCACGTCGCCGGTCACGACGAGGAGCAGCTTGTCGAGCGTGCCCTGCGCGCGCTGGTCCTCGAGGAACGCCTCGAGCCGCTTGCTCTGCGCGAGGAGCGCCGCGTCGCGCAGCGCCTCGAGGCGGGCGCGGTCGGCCTCGTTCAGCTTGCCGAGCCCCTTGCGCGCGCGGCCGATGATCGCGACCGCGTGCTTGGGATCGACCGGCCCGCTGTAGCCCTCGGGGCCGAGCGTCTTGAGCGCCTCCGGCGAGACGTCCCACGGGGGGTGCGCGCCCCGGGCGTGCAGGTAGAGGAGCGACTTCTTGCCGGCGTGCGCGCCGACGTACTTGGACAGCTCGTCGAACGCGACCGGCGCGCCGTCGAGCGGGCTCTTGGCCGCGAAGCTCGTCCAGTCGTGGGCGAAGCCGAACGCGGCGCCGGTGCTCGGCACCTCGGTGAACATCGCGCTCTCGACCCCGAACGGGCCGAGGCGCTTGCCGACGAGCGGCGTGCGCTGCGAGAGGCGCGCGCCTACGTCTTCCACGGCGTGGACCGGCACCGGCAGCCCTGTCGCGAGCGACGCGAACGAGCCCGCCGCCACGTGGGACGGCGCGCGGTGCGCGCGGAACGTGGCGCCCTCCTTGGCGAGGCGCGCGAGCACGGGCATCCGGTCGATCTCGTGGGCGGACAGGCCGGCGAGCACGATCACCACCGCCGAGAGCGCCTTCTTCTCCTCGCGGGGCGGCGCCAGGGTCGGCGTCCGCACGACGCGCGGCTCTGCGATGGCGACCCGTCCCTGCTTCGGCCCGCGCAGCACCGCGATCTCCACCTCGACGAGCCCGCCGGTCGCGAACGGCGCCGAGGCGATCGGCGCCCACGCGGCGCTGGTCGCGGCCTTCTCGACCGAGGTGTTCGCCTCGGCAGAGAGGCTCTTGACCCGGAGCGCGACGGCGCCCGCACCCTCGCCGATCGCGCCCACGTCCGCGGTGACCCACGCCCCCTTCGGCGCCACGACCACGCAGCGCAGGGTGGAGGGCGCCATGAGCGAGTACGCCCGGCGCGGTGCGCCTCCGAGAGCGACCTGGGCGAAGGTGTCCCGACGGGTGGGCGCGGCGTAGGCCGTGGCCGCGCCGTCCACCGTCCCGAGGCGGATCCAGTCGAGCTCGGCGAGCGGCTCCTCCTTGCTCACCGGCCCGTGCCAGCGCAGCGAGAGCACGTGCAGGCCGGGCGCGAGGGTGAGGCTCGGGTTGCTGACGGTCACCACCCGGTCTTCATGGGCGACGAGCGCGAGCGTGCCGACGGTCTTGCCGTCGACGGCCACCGAGACCTTCTTGGCGGCGCGGGCGCGGCCCCGCAGCGCGACGAGCGCCGGCCCCGTCTCGTCGAGGGCGAGGGTCCAGCTCTGGCTCCGATCGACCACGCGGCCCCAGGTCGCGCCGTCGCGCTCGAAGCTCGGGAGCTCGGTCGAGGCGTCCGGGTGCCCGGGGGTCGCCCAGGCCGACTCGGGCGCGCCGAGGTCGACGAACGCGCCGCGGTGCTCGAGCCGACAGCGCGGGGTGGGCTCGAGCAGATCGAGCAGCAGCTCTTCTCGCGCAGGAGGCGGCGGGGGCGCGACCTCGGGACCCGCGTCGACGACCGCGACGTCGTTCTTGCGACGACCGCTGCACGCGACGACGAGGAGCAGAGCGACGAGAGACACGCGCCCGGCCCTGGTCCTCTCGATCCCGAGAGCCCCGGCGGTCATCAGTCGCCCCGCTCACCGTCCGGAGGATCGCTCGAGGGCGGGGCCGGGCGCGGCGCGCCGAGGCCGCTCCAGGTGGAGCCCTTGCTCGGGGGGTCGCTGCGGTGGGGAGGATCGCTCCGGTGCGGCGCGGCGGTCACGGCGTGACGCGTGCGCAGCTGCAGACCACGGGGATCGATCAGCGGGCGCAGGTCGCGCGCCGCGCCGGGCTCGGAGACCTCGAGCACCGCGTCGGTCAGCGAGCCAGGGGTCTGCGAGATGCGACCCTCGGGCTCCTCGAGCGGCGGTGGGGCGAGCGACGCGAAGGAGAGGTCGGTGTCCGACGACGGCGGGAGGAAGTCGCTCCCGAGCGAGCTGATCGCGGGGCGATCGGCGACCAGCAGATCGGCGCCGTCGCGGTCGTAGGCGCCGGTGATGGCGCCGCGACGCGCGAGGTCGAGCAGGAGGGACTCGACGAGCGAGGGCGGCGCGTCCCCCGAGACGAGCAGCGCTGCCGGCGAAGCACCGGCGACGAGACCGTCGAGGATGCGGTGGAGAGACGGTGGCGTGGCCTCGCGGAGCGCCGCCACCAGGGGCAGATCGAGCTCCACGCGCGACGCACGCGCGGGCTGCTCGGCGAACAGGTCGGTCGCCGCACGGAGCCGCGTGAGGACCGCCTCGAGCTCCGTGTCGAGATCCACGTGCAGCGGCGACGACGGCGAGGCGCTCGCGGGGTCGCGCGGCGGCAGGCCGCGGACGAGGAAGCGCCCCCCGACCACGCCGAGCAGCGACGGCAGGAGCGCCGGGCCGCGCGCGAAGTCCTCGCCGCCGCGCCCTCCCTGCGTGCGCGACAGGCGCACGAGAGCGCCGTTCTCGAGCTCGGCTTCCCACACGAACGTGGCGTCCCGCACGATCACGCACGCCTGCTCACGCAGGCGCTGCACGAGCAAGAGGAGGCTCGTCGTCGAGAGATCGTCGAGCCGCCCGCGCACCTCGGCGCCCTGGGCGAGGCGCGCCTCGACGCGGACGCGCGAGACGAGCGCTTCGCGGGCGCGCGCGACGACGACGGACGCGTCCTCGTCCTTGCGGAGGGCGCCCGCCGAG
>JAEUKC010000258.1:0-3684 GCA_016794445.1 Myxococcales bacterium | reverse complement strand
TCCTCGACGCGACGGGGGCGTTGCGCTGGAAGCGCCCGCCAGTGGACCCGCACCACGAGTCCGCGAGCGCGGTGGTCCGCGACGGACGTCTGATCCTCGACGTGTACCCCGCGATCTCGAGTGGGTCGCTGCTCGTCGCGCTCGACCAGAAGACAGGCGCCACGCTGTGGAAGGGCGACGTGGAGCGTCTGTCGATCGGCCACAGCGAGTACTGGAACGAGGTGCGTCTGCGCTTCGACGGGCGGTTCGTGTGGCTGCGCGGCGACGAGGCTTCGACGCGAACGTTCCAGGCCTTCGACGACACGACCGGGAACCGCGTGCTCACCCTGTCGCTGATGGGCGGCTCCTAGCGGGTCACTTCACCGGCGGGGGCTTCGGCGGGTCGCCGTCCTTCTGGATGCACGACGCGAGGTCGAAGAAGAAGAACGCGAATGCCTCCTCGCCGGCCTTGATCGCGGACTTGCAGCCAGCGGGGAAGCTCCCGTCGATGGTGTCGCTGCCGTTGATGTGCGCGTCGAGGTGCACGGCCTTGCCGCACTGCTCCTCGATGGGCTTGCCGACGGGCGTGTTGATGGTCACGAAGCGCGGGTTGATGCTGGATCCGGCCGCGCCCGAGATGCCCTTGGAGTGGGCCCAGACCTGCGCCTTGGTCTTGTCGGCGGGCGAGAAGTTGTTGAAGACGTAGTCGCACTGCACCTTGCCGTAGGTGACGCTCTTGTCGACGTACGACATCCAGTCGGCGAGCGCCTTGCCCTTGGTGAACGAGGTGTCGAGGTCGACCGGGTTGGTGCCGCTCGGCGCGCCACCAGGGATCGGCATCACGGCCTTCATCGCCGGATCGGGGCTGCTCTTGTACCAGAGGTACTGGAAGTCGGTCGTGAAGATGCGGCCGCCCGCCTTGAGGTACTGGTCGACGGCGGCGAACGACTTGGCGTCCTTGCTGCCCGGGCTGTTCTCGAAGCACTCGCAGGAGAAGATCGCGATGTCGTACTCCTTGAGCTTGGCCGGGTTGTCCCACAGCACGCGCGCGTCCTTCATGCCCGCCGGGCCGCCGCCGCCGAAGAAGCCGCCGCCCGGCTGGTAGAAGTGCACCGCCGCGGGGCTGCCGTCGGCGCCGAACTCGCTCGCGTCGATGCCCACTTTGGGCAACATGCACGAGAGCTTGTCGCAGCCGCCGAGGGTGACCGCGATCTTCGGCATGTCACCCTCCTTCTGGTTCCTGGGGAGGCGGGTGACGTTGGGGTCGGTGAGCGGGTTGTCGACGCACGCCTTGACCGAGGGGATCTTCACCTGCCGGCGCCACTTGCCGAGCTGGATCACGAGCGGGATGTCGCTGCCCACCGGGACGTTCTTGAGGGTGAACTTGCCCTGGTAGTCGGTGAGCGCGGTGACGATCGGATCGCCGCTGGCGACGGCGCCGCACTTGTCGCAAGTGGCGCCCTTGGTCAGGGGGAGCGGCGTGAGGTTCGGGACGTAGACGATCACGTTGTAGAGCGGCAGCTTGCCGTTGGGCGCGTAGACGGTCCCGGTGATGGTGGTGTCGGCGCCGCCGGTGCAGGTGGTCTGCTGGCAGCGCAGGCCTTCGCAGGGCTTGGCCACGCCATCGGGTACGTCGAAGCTGAGCGCGTCCTCGCCGCCGTCGAGCGTGAAGCCGCCTTCTTCGCCGGTCCCGCCGCCGTCGACGAGGTCGAGGTCGTCGGAGACAGTGCCCTCGGAGCAAGCGACGGCGAAGGGCGCGAAGGCGAAGAGGAACAGCGGCCGAAGGATCGTGGTGCGCATGAAGGAGAGGTGGTGGGCGACGACCCGATCGGGTCACGACAATCGCCGTGCAGGGCTGCACACAATTTCCTTTGTCGCTCCCGGACCGTCCCTGTCCGGTCCTCCGCTCCGCCAGAGGAGAGCTAGCGGGGCTCGAGCTCGTGCAGGCGCTGCTCGGCCTGGAACCGCAGCGGGCTGGTCGGGTGGTGCACGACGAGCGAGCGCAGAGCTTCGATCTCCGCTCGGCGCCGCCCGAGGGCGCGCAGCGCGAACGTGCGGCCGAGCTCGGCCTCGACCGCCGCGGGCCCCCCGCCACGCACGACCTCGTCGTAGAACGAGAGCGCCTTCTGCGGATCGAGGAGCGGCTCGAGGTGGAGGTAGGCGCGGGCCAGCGTGGCCTGCTCGGCCTCGACGCTGCCAGGGAACCGCTCGCTGACCTTCGCGTAGGCGAGATCGGCGGAGACCCACTGCTCGTCGCGGCGCAGCGCGTCCGCGTCGGCGAGGAGCTTCTTGCGCTCCGCGACGGGTGACACCACCGGGGCCGGAGGCGCGGACGTGATGGGCTGCGCCGCAGGCGCCGGGGCATCGGCGCGTGTGCGATCCACGAACCCGCGCAGCGAGAACCCACACGCGAGCGCGATCGCCGCCGCGGCCGCGAACATGCCCCAGCGCGGCGCGCGGGGTGCGCGTCGACCCACGGATCGCGGCGCCGGCGCGTCGTCGTCGTGGGACATCGTCAGTGGCGTGGGCGCCGGGCGGCTCGAGAGGCTCTGCAGCGAGGGGCGGAAGCGCATCCGCGCGCGCGCCACCATCTGCTCGACGGCCGCGTTCGAGAGCGGCAGCGCCGGGCCGAGCTCGTCGAGCGGCATCGCGAGATCGTCGTTGCGCGCCGCGAGCGCGTGGTCGACCAGCGCGCGGCGGGACCGCTCGCTCGTGCGCAGGGCGGGGCCAGGCCCCTCGTCGAGGGGGAGCAGCAGATCGTCGTCGGTGCTCACGGCTCACCTCCGGCGTCACTGCCCTCTTGGCCGAGGAGCGAGCGCAGCTTGGTGCGCCCGAGCCGGAGGCGACTGCGCACGGTCTCGAGCGGCACCCCGAGCGCCTCGGCGATCTCGGGCGCGCTCATCTGCACCGCGTGGTGCATGACGACCACGTAGCGCTGGTCGTCGGGCAGCTTGTCGAGCGCCTCGGCGAGGCGACGGCGCTCGAGGTAGTCGTCGGGGCGGTCGTCCTGCCCGACCACCCAGAGGCCGGGGCCGGGCTCCTGCTCCTCGGGCGCGAAGGTGGCCTCGTCGGCGCGACGCGCCTTGAGCTCGGCGAACACCACGCGGGTGACGATGCGGTGCACCCAGCCCTCGAACGCGCCCTCGCCGCGGTAGCCGTCGAGCGCGCGCAGGATCTCGAGCAGGGCCTCCTGCGCGATGTCGTCGACGTGGCGGTCGCCACGCACGAGGTAGCGCACGAGGTTGCGGACCCGCGGAACGAGCGCCGTCAGGATCTGGCGCAGCGAGTCGTCGTCGCCGTGACGACGCTGCGCGACCAGATCGAGGATGTGCTGGGGGACGGCGGACACTGTGGAGAGTCAGTGGGTCCCACCGGGGAAACCGGGTCAAGGCTGGCGTCCGAAAGGTGGGTGGATGTGCGCTAGCGGAACGAGGCGAGGAAGACGTCGCCGCCCGAGGGGTCGAATCCGCCGGACGAAGCGAGGTGGAAGCCCCCGGGCAGGTCGATCCCTCCGAAGAAGCTGCCGACCACGACCGCACCGCCCAGCGGGTCGACCGCGACCTTGGTGCCGCGCTGGTCGCCACCGTCTCCGAACCGCAGGGACCAGAGCCACGTGCCCTTGGCGTCGAGGCGCGCGACGAACGCGTCGCTGCCGCCGGCCGAGCTCAGCGGCCCGAGCTTCTCGAGGAGCTCGCCGGTGATCCA
>JAEUKC010000251.1:0-33366 GCA_016794445.1 Myxococcales bacterium | reverse complement strand
CTCGGTCAAGGGCATCGGCTGGTACATCCCCGAGTACGGCGTCGCGCAGGTGTCGCTGAACCTCACCGACGTCTCGGTCACGCCGCTGCACGTGGCGTTCGACGAGTGCGTCCGGGCCGCCGCGGCGCGCGGCGTGCGCGTGACAGGGTCCGAGCTCGTCGGTCTCGTGCCGCTGCGGGCGATGCTCGACGCGGGGCGCTATTTCCTCGAGAAGCAGGAGCGGTCGACCGGCGTGTCCGACGCCGAGCTGATCAAGATCGCGGTCCGCTCGCTCGGCCTCTCCGACCTCGCGCCGTTTCGCCCCGAGGAGAAGATCGTCGAGTACGCGATCGCGGCGCGAGCCCCCAAGGGGAGGCGTCTCGTCGATCTGTCGCTGCGCGCTTTCACCGAGGAGACCGCGTCGGAGTCGCCGGCGCCCGGCGGTGGTTCGATCAGCGCGGCGCTCGGCGCGCTCGGCGCCGCGCTCGCCACGATGGTCGCGAACCTCTCCTCGCACAAGCGGGGGTGGGACGCGCGGTGGAAGGAGTTCAGTGACCACGCGGTCGCCGGCAAGGCGCGGTACGAGGCGCTGCTGCGGCTCGTCGACGAGGACACCGCGGCGTTCGACCGGGTGATGGCGGCGTTCGGCCTGCCGAGGGGCACCGACGCCGAGAAGGCGGCGCGCAAGCGGGCGATCCAGGAGGCCACGCGCCTCGCGATCGACGTGCCGCTCCAGGTGATGAAGGAGGCCCTCGCCTCGATGGACGTCATCGCGGCGATGGCCGAGATCGGCAACGCGGCCTCGGTCTCCGACGCCGGCGTCGGCGCGCTCTGCGCGCGTTCCGCCGTGCTGGGCGCGCACCTCAACGTGAAGATCAACTGCGCTTCGTACGACGACAAGGACGCCGTGGCCCGCATCACCGCCGAGGCCGCCGGGATCGAGCGCGAGGCGATCGCCAGGGAGGCGGCGATCCTCGCCGTGGTGAACGGCCGGATGTAGAGGTCCCCGAGCGACGTAGGCAACGCGTCGCCGTGGCGAGCTGTCACTGAATGGAGGCCCACACGCGAGCGTGAACCCTCGATCGTGTCGCGGTCGATCGGGCTCCATTCGCGCTGTGATCGCGCCGGCATCGACGTTGCTAGGGGACCTCCATGCGTACCCCCATCGCCCTGTCACTCCTCGCCGCCCTCAGCACCCTCGCTTGTTCCTCGAGCGATCCGCCTGCCAGCACCGGCGACGCCGCGACCGACGCGGGCAACGACGGAGCCGTCGAAGTCGGCGCGGACACCACGAACCCTCCTGACACCACGCCCGTGGGTGACGGCGGCAAGACGCTCGAGTCGATGACCGCCGACGAGGCCACCGCCCTCTGCCGTGACGCAGCGGCCGAAGCGGGCAAGAAGCTCACCGAGGAGCAGATGAAGCGGGTCCTGTGCGCCTTCAGCGGGGCCTTCGCCGCCGCGGGCGCCGCCGACGACGCGAGCGCCCGCGCGAAGTGTCAGGCGGCCTACGACGAGTGCATGGCCAAGCCGGCCGACGACGCGGGGACGCCGAAGGATCCCTGCACCGGCTTCGCGAGCAAGGCAGCCAGTTGCAAGGGGCTGACCCCGGCGGAGTACCGGGCCTACATGGGCGAGCAGACGGACATCCTGCTGCGACTCGCCGACCCGAAGGCTTGCAGCACCGTCACGGCGTCGGGGACCGGGCCCACCCTCCCGACCCCCGCCACGGACGTGGTGCAGGCGAAGTGCCCGAAGCTGCTCTCGAGCGGCTGACGCTTGCTTTCACGTCCCGGCGAACCAGGCCGTGATCCACTTCTGCGCCCCACCGGTCGGCATGGACGCCGAGCGAGACTTCCGGTGCGCAGCGCGGCGCGTCTCGAAGACGAGCTCCTCGCCGTCCGCCGGGATGAGGGTGTGTTCCTCGAGACCCTCCGCCGCGAGGCGCGCCGCGAGCCCGGCCCGCGTGGTGGGGCAGTGGTCGAGCGCCTCGAGGTGGTTGAAGACGATCTCTCCCGGGGCGCGCCGCGCGAGTTCGACCAGCTCGTCGAGCGAGAACAGGATGTCGCCGCCGAGCCCCATGTTCGCCGCCCCGGCGGGCGCGAGGATCACGTCGGGCTGGAGTCGATCGATCGCGTCGAGGACCGCGTCGGTGAGCACCGAGTCCCCGACGACATAGAGGCTCGGCTCGTCCGGGTGCGCCAGGTACACGCCGGCGACCGGCCCCATCAGCCACCCGAGGAGCCCGCGCCCGTGGCGGGAGGGCACGACCTCGACCGCCATGCCGAGCACGCCGTCCCGGAGCTCGCGGGCGTCGAGGCCCTTTCGCCGCAGGTTCGGGGCATCGACGGGGCTGGCCCAGACCGTCAGCCCGCGTCGGCGCGCGAAGTCGAGCCCGGGGCGGTCGAAGTGATCGGGGTGCTCGTGCGTGACGAGGACCGCCGTCGCCTGCGCGAGCGCCGCGGCTGCCGTCGCGGGCAGGGGGACGAGGGGGTTGGGGCGCCGCCCTCCACCGAACACCTTGAAGCCTGGCATGGCGCCGGGCTCGGAGAGCATGGGGTCGACGAGGATGCGGTGCTCTCCGATCGAGAGGAGCGTCGTCGCGTTTCGCAGGAGCTGGATCTTCATGCCGGCGGGGAATCTGACGGCTGCGCATGCGGATGACAATCGCCTCCGACGGATGCTAGTCATCCGTTCTTGCATGGGCAGCGAGTCTCCCTGGGAGTGGTACCGGACGTTCGAGGCGGTCGCGCGCACCGGCCACCTCACGGCCGCCGCGAAGGCGCTCGGGGTCAGCCAGTCGACCGTGAGCCGGCAGCTGTCGCGGCTCGAGGAGAACGCTGGCTCTCTCCTGATCCTGCGCGAGTCACCGGTCCGGCTCACCGAACGCGGCGCCCTCCTCCTCGAGGCGATTCGCCCCATGGTGGACGGGGCGCTCGCGGCGGGGGCCGCGCTCGAGAACACCCCCGAGCTGCGCGGCGAGGTCACGATCACGACGGTGGGCGAGGTGGTGCGCTGGGTGCTCTCGCGGCGCCTCGGTGGCTTCTTCCGCGACTACCCTCACCTGCGGCTCCGCATCCTCGCGAGCAACCGGAACGACAGCCTCGCGGCCGGCGAGGCGGACATCGCGCTCCGGCTCGCGCGCCCCGAACGCGGCAAGCTCACCGCGCGCCGGCTCAGCGTCGAGACCTTCGGCTTCTACGCGGCGAGCTCGCTCGAGCTGCACGAGGAGGTCGCGTGGGTGGGGCTCACGGGCTCGCTCGCGCAGATCCCGGAGCAGCGCCACGCCAGGCGCGCCTTTGCCTCCCGCCCGGCGCGGGTGCTCGTCGAGGACGTCGAGGCCCTCGGGTTCCTGGTCGAGGCCGGGACCGGCGTCGCCGTGCTCCCGCGGCAGCTCGCGGCGCGGCTCCGCGGGGTCGAAGAGGTCCGCGCCGCGCGCGTCGGCGCCCGCGATCTCGGGCCGATCCCGTCGCGCAGCCTCTTCATGGTCGTGCACCAGTCCAAGCGCGATCTGCCCGCCGTCCGCGCTGTGTCGAAGTGGCTCGCTGGCATCTTCTCCGACGATTGAGCGAGTGGCCGCCTACGGCGCGACGACGGTGCTGTTGTCCAGCTCGACCGCGGTCTGGGCCAGCAGTCGACCGGTGACCGAAGCTCCCGTGCGCAGCCGGATCGCGGTCTGGGCGAGCACGATGCCCTCGAGGTGCGCGGTCGTCCCGAGCTCTGCGAAGCCGCTCACCTGCCAGAACACGTTCCTCGGCAGCGCGCCCCCCGTCAGCGTGATCTTCACGCCGTTGCTCACGGTCAGGTCCTTGGCGATCTGGAAGATCCACACGTCGGTCGCGCTCCCGGCCAGGGTCACGTTCGTGGGGACGAGCAGGCCCGTACCCCACTTGTAGACCCCTGCGGTCAGGGTCAGCCCTCCGATGTTGCCAGCGCCGAGCTCGGTGGTCTTCGGTGCCCGCGAGGCGGCGTCCGTGAACGCGAGCTGCAGATCGCCGATCGCCGTGGTGAGCATCGCGGGGGTGGGGGCAGCGTAGTCCGAGGCGAACACCTTGCCGGTGACCTGGGTGGAGGTGGAGAAGACGTTCGTCGAGTCGGTCGTGAGCGCGAAGCCCGTGATGTACGTGGCGGCGGCGGGGCTGACGCCGACGTTGCCGGTGATGGCCGAAGCCGGCACGGTCGACACGCCCGTCTTGGCCAGCACCGCGAAGGTGCCCGCGGTGCCGAGGTGGACGGCGGTCGGCGCCGCGGGCGTCCCGACGTCCACCGCGTCGGCTTCCGCCGCGGCATCGCCGAGCGTCCCCGTGTCGGTGCCCGCACCATCGACGCTGCCGTCGCCGGCTCCGTCGACGCTGCCGTCGCTCGCCCCGTCGGCGCTCTGCGTGTCGGAGCTCTCGCATCCGCCACCGACAGCTGCGAGCGAGACGGTCAAGAGAAGGGCACCCAGGGTGCTGCGGTTCGATTCGATGACTGTAGTCAAAGGGACTCCTTGCGAGATGCGGCGCATCTCGACGGATGATTCGTGGGCCGACGCTGGCCGTGGGCCGAGCACTTCAGCGAGAGTTGATGTTAACCATGGAGCTGGAGTCTGCTCGGAATACCTTCGCCGTGTGCGCACGAGGCGCGGCGGCGTGACCCGGGCGTTCGTGACCCTACGAGGCAAATCGCCTCGCGATGGTCGTTCATGTGCCACGACGGCACGAGAGAATCGCCTGGCCCGGAGGTTGCGAAGGTGGCCACATCATCATGAACAACCCCGCGCCAGAAATCGCGAAGCTGAACGGCGACAAAGGAAATGGGCACCGGACGACCGTCCCGAGCATCTTCCAGGAAGCGGCGGTCGGTCTGCTCGACACCGTCCGTCGTGCGACGGCGTCCATCCGAAGGCTCGGCGACAAGTCCTCCGCGGACACCGCGACCGGGCTGCTCGAGCAGCAGCACGCGGAAGTGAAGGCCCTCTTCGCGCAGCTCGAGCAGGGCGTCGCCGACCCACGTCCACTCTTGACCGAGCTGGCCCACGAACTCGCTGCCCACATGGTCATCGAGCAGGAGATCTTCTATCCGGCAGTCCTCTCCGCCAGCCCCGCGCTCGTGCGGGAGGGCTACGAGGAGCACGCGATCGCCCGCTTCGCGCTGAAGCGCTTGATGAGCACCCAGCCGAGCGATCCGTCGTTCGCCGCGCGTGTCACCGCCCTCCGTGAGCTCGTGGAGCACCACGTGGGGGAAGAAGAGGACGATCTCTTCCCCGTGGCCGAGAGAGCGCTCGGCGACGAGAGCGCGAGGGTGCGGGCGGAGATGAAGGCGCTGTTCGAACAGAAGCGGGCGCTCGGCTTCTCCAAGCTGGTCGGCAAGGGCGGGGATGCAGTTCGAACGGCCAGGCCACCGCGCGGGGGCTGAGCGAGGCGAATCGCCTCGGTACGACACGTTCGCCGGAGGGCGAGTGGTGCCGGCGCAAGGAATCCGCGGCGTTCCGGGCGGCCTCTCGATTGCACCGTCGAGGCTCGATGCCCACGCTCGTCCCCCCGCAGTCCAGAACGGCCGTCTCCGCGAGCCCCGACAAGTCGCTGACCAAGGTGCTCGGGAAGAGCGAATACGTGCAGGACCTCGTCGAGGAGTGTGCGGCCGAGCTCTCCGTGGTCAACGACGAGCTCGGCAAGGACCTCGCGACCCGCGAGAAGACGGTGGCCGTCGAGGACAAGGTGCAGGAGGCCGCGGCCGAGCTGACGAGCGTCAACGCCGCGCTGGAGCACGAGATCGAGGAGCGTCACCACCTCGAGCTCCGTCTGGCCGCGGTGACGGAGCAGGGGGACGTCGCCCGCCACGCGTCGCTCCACGACCGACTGACCGGTCTGCCCAACCGCGCCCTGTTCGACGATCGGCTGCAGCACGGCCTGGCGCAGGCCGAGCGTCACGATCGGACCCTGGCGGTGATGTTCGTCGACCTCGATGGCTTCAAGCGCATCAACGACGAGCACGGCCACGAGGTCGGTGACGGGATCCTCCGGCTCGTTGCCCGCCGCCTGGAGGAGAACACGCGCAAGGACGACACCGTGAGCCGCCACGGAGGTGACGAGTTCCTCTACCTGCTGATGGAGGTCAGCGACGAGTCCACCGTGGCGGCGATCGCCGCGAAGATCGTGGCCGTCATCCAGGCTCCTGCGGTGCTGGACGTGCGCGGCACCCCCCAGACGTTCCGCGTGTCCGCCAGCGTGGGCATCGCCGTCTACCCGAAGGACGGCACGAGCGCCGAGGCGCTGATAGAGGCCGCCGATCGCGCGATGTACGAGGCCAAGCGGGCCGGCGGTGGGCACTCGTTCGGTCGGTGACCGCTCGCGGAGCTACGCGTCGGGCCGGAGGAAGGCGAGGGCGAGCCGGCGTACGGTGCCGTCGTCGAAGCGCACGGCGGCGCGGTCGTCGGTGAGCTCGGTGACGACACCCGCGCCGAACTTGGCGTGCCGGACCCGCGCTCCCTCCTCGATCTCCTCCACCTCCGGCAGCGCCGCGCGCGGAGGACGCATCGGCATGACGGGCGCGGGGGGTGCGGGTGGCTGCGGCTTCGCGCGCGCCTCGGTGGGGCGCTCGGCCCTCGGTCCGGCGTGTCGCATGGACAGGCGCGCGCCGAAGACGCGCTCGAGCTCGCGCGCGGTCTCGACGGAGCACCCGCTCGCGGCGCCGAGGACGAGGGTCTCGAGCGCGCCGAGCGACGCGCCCGCGTCCAGGAGGAGGCGGGCCACGGACTCGTCGGCATCCTCGAGGCGGAGCTCGGTGAGCTCGCAGAAGCGCTCTCCTCTCCGGAGCTCGGCGACGATCTCCGGGACGTTCGCGTACGCGCCGAGGCTGAGCCTGCGGACCGAAGAGGTCTTGCGGAGGAGTGACGCGAGGCCGGTGACCGGCAGCCTGGCGCCGGGAGCGTAGGGGCTCGGCGCCAGTGTGAGCTTGCGGAGCTCCGGCAGATCCGAGGTCGCGAGGGCGGTCACGTCGTCGTCGTCGAGCGCCACGGTGCAGAGCTCGAGGCTCTCGAGCTTCGCGTGCCGGAACGGTCGCAGGAGCACGGACTCGACCGTCAGCGTGAGCCTGCGGAGCTCGCTCGTCGCCGCGAGCATCGGCCCGAGATCGCCGAGCGCGCCGAGGTGGTGGGTCTCCATCGTCAGCGTCCTCAGGCTGTCGGCGAAGGGGGCGGCGGCGATGGCCTGCACGCCGTCCTGGCACACCTCGTCGAAGGACCCGGGCGCGATCACCTCGAGCGAGCGCAGCAGCCGCGTGGTGTCGTTGCGCAGGAGGACGCCGACGATCCGGGGCCAGGTCCGGAGGACGGGCTCCGCCTTCGCGCGCACCGTCGCCGCGTGGACGAAGCCGCGGTCGGCGCGGAGCTCCACGTGGCGCTGGGCGATCCAGTCGCTCAGGATCCCGGCCTGGGCCGCCTCCCGCTGCACGGCGACCGGCTTCTCGGCTTCGTCGACCCGCGCGCGGAGGGCGTTCGTGGCGGCGTCCTTCGGGAGCGGGAAGCCCGCCGCGCGGTAGATCGCCATGAGCTCACCCTGCAGGTCGATGAGCGCTCCGCGCGGATCGCCCTTCGCGCGGAGCTCGGCGGCGTAGAGAGCCCAGTCCGCCTCCGCATCGGTCAGGCGCACCCGCGCTTCGAGCCCGTCGCTCGGCTCGACTCTCCGAGGGCTCGTGGCCGGCAAGGCGACGTCGAGCTGCGGATTGAAGGTGTGACACCCGAGGCGCGTCGCGACGCTGCGGAGCTCGGCGAGGACCTTGCGGCTCGCGGTGTCCCGGACGACGCTCCACCCTGCGCACACGGTGAAGTGGCGTCCGTCGTCGGCGACGAAGACGTCGAACGCGGGCCCGGACAGCCGTCCCTCGTCGAAGCGGACGCGCGGGCCGAACTCGAGCTCGAACGCGCGCGCGATCTCGTCGATGCCGAGCGGCACGAGGTCCTCGACCGGCTGCCCCTCCGAGAGCGCTCGGAAGGTCGCCGCCGGCTTGCTGGACGGCGAGCCCTTCCAGAACACGAGGTCGTAGGACATGGGCCGCCAGGATAGCGAACCTCAGTCGCGGCGCGATCGTCGCGCGCGACCGAGGACCAGCGCGGCGAGCCCGAGGCAGCCCGCGAGCAGGCCCTGGGCGGGCGCGGAGGTGCCAGGGCTCGTGCACGAGCAGCCGCCCGCGTCCGTCGTGCCGTCGAGGCTCCCCGAGTCGCCGGTGCCGCCCGCGTCGCCCGCACCGCCCGAATCGGTGGTGGGGAGCGGGCCCGTGTCGGACGTGGGCGTGCCGGTGTCGCTCGTGGGGGTGCCGGTGTCGCCAGTGGGAACCCCGGTGTCCGTGGTCGGAACCCCGGTGTCGCTCACGCCCGCGTCGCCGCCGCCCGGGGTGCAGCTCGGCCCGCCACCGACGGAGACCTCGCCGATCTCGGCGTCGGCCGAGAGGACGGTGTTCGTCAGCGTCGCGGCGGCGGCGCTGTCACCCTTGAGGTTCGCGAGGAAGAACGCCGTCGCGTAGCGCCCGTAGACCTTCTGCCGCGTGGCATCGGCGGCGCCGCCGCAGGTGGAAGCCGCAGAGAGAGCGCGGCGCGTTCTCGCCGTCGCAGTGGGTCGATCCCTTCACGCGGAACGAGGTGGTCGGTCCCTTGGACGTGGTGCGGAAGTCGAACCACCCCGTGCTGCTGTTGCACGAGCTCGGCAGCGCGAAGAACGCGAGGACCGGCGCGCAGAGCTTCGCGTAGGCCGCCTTGCCGAGGCCGCCGTTGTCGACCGGATCGAAGAGCACCGTGGCCGCAGGCACCACCTCGGCGGCGGCGAGCGTGGTCGCGAGGCCGCCCGCGCTGTGACCCTCGAGGCCGATCTTGGTCTTGTCGATCTTGCCCTTGGCCGGCGTGTCGGCGGCGTCGAGATCGGCGACGAGCGTCTTGATGATCACGCCGTTCTTCACGTGGTCGGGCGAGAAGCCGCCCGGGAACGTGGGCGCGACGACGACGAACCCGTGGCTCGCGAACAGCTCGGCCCAGCCGACCTGGTTGTCCGCGTTGGCCGAGAACCCGTGGCTCGCCACGATGAGCGGATAGGTGCCGGGAGCGTTGGGGACGACGAGCTTGCCGCCCGTCGCGCCGCCGAAGCCGGCCTTGAGGTTCGTCGTGGTGGTCGCGACCGAACCCTTGGCGCTGTAGTCCGCGGCCGCTGCCGCGCTCGCCCAGGAGATCGCACAGGCCGTCGCCAAGCCGAAGAACAGGACCGTCGAGCGCATGAAGCCTCCTGTGGCGCGCGCCGCGCCGACGCGTCCCGTTGTGGCCGATTTCGCCGAGCGCGCAAGCTTCGTGCAAGTTGACGCTCCACGACTTCCTACTTTTTCGTAGCCCTGCGGAAAACAACCGTAGTTCCGGATCGACCGGGCTCTCCCGGGCTACGACGAGCCATGGCACGCATCTTCGTCACCGGGTTCGCGGACGGCCTCGGTCGAGCGACCGCAGAGACGCTGCTCGGCGCAGGGCACGAGGTCGTCGGTCACGTTCGCGGGAAGCAGCGGCTTCCTGCCATACAGGACCTGCTCGCGCGTGGCGCGACCGCCGTGTTCGGCGATCTCGCCGACGCGGGCCAGACCCGCGAGGTCGCCGACCAGGTCAACGCGCTCGGCATCATGGACGCCGTCGTCCACAACGCGGGCGTGTACTCCGACCCGACGGTCCTCCCGGTGAACGTGGTCGCGCCGTACCTCCTCACGGCGCTCGTCGCGCGTCCGAAGCGCCTGGTCTACCTGAGCAGCGGCTTGCACCGTGGCGGGCGCCCGACGCTCGACGGGCTGGACTGGACCGGCCGCCGCGCGACCGCTTCGTACTCCGACAGCAAGCTGTTCGTGACCGCGCTCGCCGCGGCCGTGGCGCACCGCTGGCCCGACGTGCTCTGCAACTCCGTCGACCCTGGCTGGGTGCCCACCAGGATGGGCGGCCCGAACGCGCCCGACGATCTGCGGCTCGGCCACCTCACCCAGGAGTGGCTGGCCACGAGCGACGACGCGGAGGCGAGGACGAGCGGCGGCTACTGGCACCACCAGCGCAGGGTGGAGCCACACCCCGCCGTGCACGATCTCGCGTTCCGCGCGCGACTGCTCGCGGAGCTCGAGCGCGTCACCGGGGTCGCGCTGCCGGGCTGACCGGACGCCCCCGCCAGCCGGCCGCGTGCAGACCCTCGATCGCGGATCGGGCGTCATTTGCGGCCAACGGTGAAAATACTGGCGCCAGTACTCAGCGCGGGATCGGCAGTAGCCAGAGCGAGTCGTCGTCGCCGTCGCGCGTCGCGAGCGCAACCGACCCACCAGAGACTGCAAGGGCGCGAGCCTCGATCGGGACTTCGACCGAGTGGGTGACGCTGTCGGCTCCGCAACACGAAACCCGCCGGTCGGCGAACCAGCAGAAACGCTCCCGGCTGGCCACGAGGCTCTCGACACGGATTGGCAAGGTCCCGAACGTGCCGCCCGTCACGGCCACACGACGGAGATCGCGCTCCATTGGGGACCAGTCATTGAGGTAGACGGCGCCGCCGAGGACGAAGAGGTTGCCCTGCTCGGCCTTGGCCACGAGAAAGGGGCTGCCGCCGGTTTTGCCCCGTCGCGAGAGCTCTCCCGTGCCGAATGAGCCGTGCTGCCAGTAGACGTGGGTCTCGTCGAGCGCGAACGTGTTCGGTCCTGGACGAGGGACCACGACCCGGGACGGCCCGCCCGCCCTCGGAAAGGCGAGGAGCTCGCGATCACGGTCGTCGTGCAGTCCATACTCTGGATATCCACGCAGAACGTAGACGTCTCGCGCGTCGAGCCGGAGGACACCCTGCTCGATGGCGGGACCGACGAACCGACCGAGCACCTGCGCCTTGCCGGCGAGGCGGTCGTAGAGCCACACGGGGTTGGTCGCCTTCCTTCCGTCGATGGCTCGATCGATCCAGGCGATCGCTGCGCCGTCTGCGACGAGGCGCGCGCAGTGCGCGTTCGGGACCAGGACCGAGCGACGACGCTCCGCCAGGTCGATCTCGACGACGTCTCCCCTGGAACAGAGCGCGAGTCGACCCTCTCCCGCGAACTGGAAATCGTCGAGATGTTCCCCCGTCGCCACGCGGACGAGTCCAGGGACTACCGCGTCATGCGCCGGCGCGGTGCTCTCTGCGCTCGCGACAGGCTGGATGCCCTCCCGGGGGCCGCCTTTCCGACAGCTCGCGGAAGCGAGAGCGAGCAGAGCGACCGTGGCACAGGACGTCCGCCTCATGGCAGAATCCTCTCACAATCCATGATGTGCGCGCCTCCCGGGTCGAGAACCCCATGACGCCTGCCCTGCCGGTCGTCATCGGTCGCAACCCAGACGAAGGCTGGGGGGGCGACGTCGAAGTGCCAGCGAAGGTCCTGCGCGTCGACGAGCACTCCTTCGTCGTGCGCACACACGCAACCATCGACGGGAGGTTGGTGGAGCTCGAGGCGTCGTTCGAAGAACCGACGCAGGGAGGGATCGGAGCGGTCGAGCTTCGACCCGGCGCCGGGGCGGATGCCTTGCTCGGTGCGATCGCGAAGGCCTGGGAGCAGCCCGCGCCCACGAAGCCGGCGCGCAAGGTACGCGTTGCTGCGGCGTGGTTGGTCGGCACGGCGCGCGATGCGCGGCATTCGGCGACCCGCACGAAGGTCTTCTTCGAGGAGCAAGACGCCGAGTTCTACGTCAACTGGAACCCCGAGACCTCCATGCTCGAGTTGTTCGAGAAGGACGACGAGTATCGCGCTGGCGTCCTCGGCGCCTTGACGGGCTCCTGATCGGCGTGAGCCAGCCGCGTGCAGACCCTCGATCGCGGATCGGGCGTGATTTGCGGCTGACGGTGAAAATACTGGCGCCAGTACTCAGCGCGGCACGACCGGGAGCAACAAGCGCGAGCGACCGACGTCGATGCGCCACCGCACCGTCGAAGGCCCCGGCGGCGTCGTGAAGTGGTCGACGTCGGCGCCGGTCAGACGGAGGCGCAGGCGGTGCCCCGGTCGCACGCGCAGGTGGAGCGGCAAGAGCTCGAGGCAGTGCGTGGCGGGCTCGTCGGGGGCGAGGCGGAGGGCGTCGGCGCGGAGGAACGTGGCGTGCATCCGCGGCAAGCCGCGCGTGTCGGTGGTGAGCGAGGTGCGATGGAGCGTGCGCAGGTTGCCCTCGCTGACGAGTCGCGCGCGACCGAGCGGATCGACGTCGTCGAGGTAGGCGAACACGGCATCGTCGGGCTCGCTCGACGCGAGGTGCAGCACCAGGATGGGGTGCCCGGCCACGGTCAGGTCACCGAGCGGAGGGCTCTCGAAGGTGAACGCGTCGGGGCCGCTGCGGCCGCTCCCGTCCGCGTGGAGGAACGGGCAGAGCAGGGTGCGGTAGCGACTGCGCGGACCCGCCCCGGTCGTGCGGGTAACGTCCGCCGCGCAAGCCCCTTCGGTAGGCGCGTCGCGCAGCAGTCCAGCCACGTCGAGATGCAAGACGCGGGTCGTCGCCCCGGGCGGAGGCCACACGTCGTGGCTGTGGAAGCCGCCCTCGCCGAGCTCCCACGTGCGGACGCGCGGGGTCACGTCCTCGCCGCGACGCTCGGGGATCAAGTGCGGGTCGAAGAAGCGCAGCAGCTCGGCCGCGTGGTCGAACTGCGTCGCGGGGCCCGGAGCGCCGGGGTCGAGGTCGAGCTGGCCGCCGTGGATCCACGGCCCTACGAGGAGCCGTGCATCGAGACCCCGGGCGGAGAGCGCCTCGAAGCGCCGGATCGCGGAGGAGGCATAGGCGCCGTCGAACCAGCCGCCGTAGCCGAGGACCGCGACGTCGTGCACGCGGTCGACATAGGTGTGCGGGCTGAAGAAATCGGAGCCCTGGCCGGGCACGGGCGCGTCGGGGGGCGCGTCGTCGCGGAAGGTGACGTGCACCGCGCCGGCGTGGGTGCTGTAGTTCTCGGCGTGCGAGCGGAGCGCGGCGGCGAGGGCCTCGCCGCTCTGGTCGTCGTCGACCCTGGCCACGCCCGCGAGCCCCGCGGTCACGACGCGCGCCACCGCGGCGCGCAGGGCAGGGTGGTCGAGGCGGCGCACGAGCGCGGGATCGAACGCGCCGTAGGCCTGGAGTGCGTAGATCAGCGCCACCATCACGCCGGGATCGTTGCGATCGAGCGCGGCGTTCGCCGTCTCCCAGGCGTGCGTGAAGTACGCGTTGTGGAGCCCGCCGGGGAAGGCCACGTCGGTGTAGACGTCGAACAGGGAGAAGCGCGGGGCGACGGCGCGCACCGCGGGGTGCCCGACGGTGGAAAGGAACTCGGCGGTCGTGCCCTCGTAGGAGACGCCGGTCGAACCGACGAGGCCGCTGGACCAGGGCTGGTGCACGATCCACTCGACGATCTCGCGCCCGTCGGCGACCTCGCCGTCGAGCCACCAGGGGCAGGGACGCTCGCCGAACGAGGCGCCGGAGCCGCGGACGTCGACGTCGACCCACGCGTAGCCCCGCGAGGTGAAGAGCGCGCGCATCGGCGCGTTCATCGGATCGAGCATGGCGGCGGGCAGGAGCGGCCGGAGCAGCGGGTGCACGGCGAAGCGGCGCAGATAGCGCGTCTGGCGCACGATCGTCGGTAGCCGCCCGCGGGCGCCCACGGGCAGGCACACGTCGACGGCGATGCGGACACCGTCCCGCATGGTCAGGTGCAGCGAACGCCGGTCGAAGCCGGTGTGGGTCGCCGGCCGCGCGCGCAGATACCCCTCGTGGCTCGGATCGACGTCGCGCGATGGACGCACGCCGCCATCAGACGCGCGCGGGCGCGAAGGATCAAGGGCGAGCGGCCCCGAGTGTGCAACCATCGCCGCGGTGACCCACTTCGACGACCTGGTCATCGGCAGCGGGATGGGCGGCTTGACCGTCGCGGCGCTCCTCGCGAAGGCGGGGCGACGGGTGCTCGTCCTCGAGGCGCACGACGTCCCGGGTGGCTACGCCCACACCTTCCGGATGCGCGACTACCGCTTCTGCGCGCAGGTCCACTACGTCTTCGGCTGCGGCGAGGGCGAGACCATCCACCGCCTCCTCGATGGGCTCGGCCTGGTCGACCAGGTGCCGTTCGTGCGGCTCGATCCGGAGGGCTTCGATCACGTCGTCATCGCCGGGCAGCGCCACCGGATCCCCAACGGCCTCTCCAAGAGTCGGGACCGGCTGGTCCACCGCTACCCCTGGGCGGCGAAGCCGATCCGGGCCTACTTCGACGTCGTCCGGACGATCGCCGACGAGCTCGAGCGACTCGACGTCCTGCCCGAGCGGTTCTCCCTCTCGCTCCTGCCCGCGGTGGTCCGCTGCCGTCACCTCCTCCGGTACATGCGGTGGACGCTGGGCGAGCTCTACGACAGCGTCGGGATGCCCATGCTCCTCCGCGGCGTGCTCGCGGGGCAGTGCGGCGATTACCTCCTGCCGCCGCGCGACGTGTCGCTGCTGCTGCACGTGGCCCTGGTCGCCAACTACGACCGCGGCGCCTACTACCCGCGCCACCACTACTTCCACTTCGTCGAGTCGATCGCCGACGCCATCCGGAGTCGCGAGGGGTGCGCGATCCTGTTCGAGCACGAGGTCGACCGTATCCACAACGAGGGCGAGAGGGTCGTCGGCGTCACCACCAGGGACGGCCAGCGCTTCACCGCCGATCGCTACGTCTCGAACGTCGATCCGCGACGCACCGCCGAACTGGCTGGCGGAGCGCTGCAGCGGAAGTCGCGCCTGCTCGACTACGACTACTCCTCGGGGACGTTCACGATGTACCTCGGCGTGCGCGGCCTCGATCTCCGCGAGCACGGCTTCGGCTCGCACAACGTCTGGCGCTACCCGCACGCGGACCTCGACCGCATCTACGACGACCAGCTCGTGCGGCACGACCTGTCGGACCCGTGGCTGTTCCTGTCGACGCCGACGCTCCACAGCGGCGAGCCCGGCCTCTGCCCCGAAGGCGACCAGATCCTCGAGGTCGCCACGTCGTGCGACTACGAGCGCTTCGCGAACCTGCGGCGCAGCGACCGGCCCGCGTACAACCGCGAGAAGAAGCGAATCCGCGACACGATCCTCGACCTCATCCAGGCCGAATACGTGCCCCGCCTGCGCGATCACCTGGTGATGCGCGTCACCGGCACGCCGGTCACCAACGAGCGCTACTGCTTCGCGCCGAAGGGCAACTCGTACGGCTCGGCGCTCACGCCCGCCAACGTCGGCTTCGGTCGGCGGCCCCTGCGCGCCCTCGACAACCTGTGGCTGGTCAACGCGACGGCCGGGTTTCCGAGCGTGGCTGGCACGATCGGCGCGGGGCTCCGGCTGTTCGACGAGCTCTCGAGTCGCTAGCACACACGCCGCGCGCCCCACCGCGCTAGGGTGCCCGATGGCCTACGTCTCCCCCAGGTTGAACGCGCGCGGCGAGAAGACCAGAGAGCGCACGCGCGCGGCGGCGAGCGCGCGATCGAGCACGGGCTCCGCTGCCGGCGCGCTGCTCTTCGTGTCGCTGCGGAAGGTGCTCCTCCGACACGCCCCCGCGCTCGTCGTCACGAGCGACCAGCCCGGTGAGTACTCGCTCGACACGTACACCGCGGGGCCGGGCGGCAAGCCGCTCTTCTTCGGCAGTGTCCGCGTGGGGAGGACCCACACGAGCTTGCACCTCCAGCCCCTGCAGACCGACCCCGACCTGCTGGAGATCTCGATCCACCTGCGCAAGCGCCTGCAAGGGACGTCGAGCTTCGCCTTCCAGACGATCGAGCCGACGCTGTTCGCGGAGCTCGACGCGCTCACGACGCGCTGCTTCGAGGCGTGGCAGAAGTCCGGCAAGATCGGCGCGCGGCCGGCCTGAGCGTCGTCCCGAACCCGTCGCGCGACCAGCTGCGTCAGAGCACGGCCCGCACGAGGGGCTGGCGGAGGACGTACGCGATCCAGAGCAGCACCCCCATCGCGACGGAGAACCAGAACGGCGTGCCGGTGTGCACGTGCGTCGCGGTGGCGCCGCCGAGGTACGCGGTGAGCAGGACGGCGCCGACGAACTGCGTGCGCGGCACCAGGTGGAGCACGGTCGACACAGCGAGCAGAGCGCCGATCGGGCGGATGGTTCCCGGGGCGAAGCCGAGCTTCTGCGTCGCCTCGACCACCGGCGCGACGGGGACCAGCTTGCCGATCGCGTCGAACAGCAGGAAGGCCGCGATCAGGCCGGTGAGAACCCGGCCCGTCCAGAGCGCCGCGCGCGAGGGGGTGATGGCCGAAGTGGCGAGGTCGACGGTCGGTGAGGGCGCGTTGTCCATGACGTCTCCAGTGGTTCAGGGGTCGATCCCGGCGGGCACCGGCCGCCAGCATGAACACGTCGAACCACGCCCGCCGAGATCGACGTTGCGCGCCGATCATTCCGCAAGTGTCGGTAATCGCAGCAGATTGCGACGCATGGCGCGGAGGACACACGCGGCCCTCAGCGCGCGCGGGCGACCATCTTCATCCCGTGTTTCGGGTTCAAGGTGACGCGGGGGTTCATCGCCACCCGGTGCCCTTCCGCGTGCTCGAGCCGGAACGACTGGGCGATCGTGGCCAGCAGGAGCCGCGCCTCGATCATCGCGAAGGTCTTGCCGATGCAGGCGCGCGGTCCGGCGCCGAACGGCACGTAGGCGTTCTTCGGCAGCCTGGCCTCGGCCTCGGCGGTGAAGCGCTCGGGGCGGAACGCCTCCGGCTGGGGAAACCAGCGCGCGTCGTGGTGGGTGAGGTAGACCCAGAGCACGAGCTCGCTCCCCTTCGGGATCACGTAGCCGCCGATCTCCACGTCTTCGGCCGCGCGGCGCGCGAGCAAGTAGACGGGCGGGTAGATCCGCATCGACTCCTTGAGGACCATCTCCGTGTACGGGAGCTGCGGGAGATCCTCGAACGTGGGCAATCGCGCCTCCCGGCCCCGACCGAGCACGCGGTCGAGCTCCTCGTGCAGCGCGCGCTCGGCGGAAGGGTTCTGGGAGAGGAGGTAGAACGTCCAGGTCAGCGCGTGCGACGTGGTCTCGTGACCCGCGAGGAAGAGCGTCACGAGCTGGTCGCGCATCTCGCGCTCGCTCAGGCCTGCGCCGTCACCCTCCGAGTCGACCGCCGCGATCATCGACTGCAGGAGATCCTGCGGCGCGGCCTCGGGGCTCTGCGCGCGGCGCTCGCGGATCATGCGGTAGACGATGCGATCGATCGCCTCGACCGAGCGCCGGAACCGGCGCCGCCCCGGCGTCGGCAACCACTTCGGCAAGAGGTCCGGGCGAGAGACGGCGTCCTGCAGGACGACCATCGCCCGCGACACGTCGTCGGCGTCGTGCGAGGCGTCGTGACTGAACAGCGTCTGACACACCACCCGCAGCGTGAGCTCCATCATCTCGCGGCTCAGCTCGAGGGACTGCCCGTCGGAGAAGCCGCTCCGCACCCGGGCGGCCTCGCGGGTCATGGTGGCGGCGTACGTGGCGAGGCGGGCCTGCGCGAACGCGGGCTGCAGGAGCCGGCGCTGGCGACGCCAGACGTCACCGTCGGTCGTCAGCAGCCCTTCGCCGACGACGCGGGAGAGCTGCTCGAACGCGCTGTGCTCCTTGCGCATCTTCGCCGCGTGGGTGACGAGGACCGCGTGGAGGTGGTCGGGGTGCCGGAGCACGTAGAGGCCCGGCTCGTCGGGTCGCTGGCTCGGGACGAAGTACACGTGTGGAGAATCGACCACCGACGAACCCGAGCGGGTCGCGGGCGAAGCCCAGGAAGAACGGGATCGCGTCGCGGAGGCCGCGGCGCACGGGGGGGCCGGGCGGGTGTCTCGGTTCGGGCGCGGGCTGCATGGAAGAGGAACGATGCCGCCCGCGTCGCGCGGGTGCACGCCCGCGTCCGCTACCGAGCGCCCGATGGAGTGGGCTGCTCCTCTCGGTCCTCGCGCTCGCCCTCCCTGCCGTACGGCCCGCCTACTCGAGGAGCTCTCCGCGCTGGAGGCGGGCGGCGAGGTAGACGGAGCCGCTCTCTGCGACGATCAGCACCGCGCAGGGGCCCCGGGCCGCGACGACCGGCGGCGATCCGAACGCCGTGGGGACGCGCGCGACCACCGACGTCTCCGAGATCGAGGTGACCATCTCCCGGTCGATGGTGAGGGCGATCCGCACCGCGACGTCCACGCCGCCGGCCGCGGCGCTGCGCGTGTTCCAGCGGACGTCGAAGTCGCAGGTGAACTCCTCTGCTGGCGTCTCGCCCTCGTCCCGTGCGCCGAGCAATCCGGCGACCAGCTCGGTGAGCGGTGCACCGACCCGTGGGCCTCGGGCGAGGAGACAACGATCGCCGCGGGCGTCGTGGGCGATCTCGATGACGTGGAGACCGTCTCCCACGAACCTCCGCGGCGTCGTCCGGGAGAACCTCTTGCCCACGTACGCGTAGCGCTCCGTCTCCGCGCGCCCGACGTTCCCGGGCACGAGCACCGCATCGGCTCGGTGCTCGGCGAGTCCCCGCTCGATCGCGGCGCGGATGCCCGAGAACCCCGAGCCGACCGCGACGAAGACGGAGCGTGGATCGAGCGCGTTCGACGCACCCCCGAGCCCGACGAACGCCGGCGGATCGTGCGCCACGCGCACCCCTCCCAGCGAGGCGAGATCGGCCTCGTGGGCGAGGCTCCGCGCGGCGCCGTAGAGCACGTCGGGTCGGGTGGTCGGCGCGTCCAGCGAGACGATGACCTCCGTCTCGGCCAGGTCGTCCCGGCCGACGACGCGCGTCACGGGAGGATGATCCCGTTCGGCAGCGGCGCGCCCGGCTGGCTCGGATCGCTGACGATGTTGCCCGCCGCTCCGGTGCCTCCCTGGCCGTCGCGCGGCACGGACCAGGGAATGAAGACCTGATTGCCACCACCGGGATGGGGATCGTTGCTGGGATTGTACAGCGGCACGCTGTTGCCCGCCGCGTCGATCGGGCGCTGCGGGGCGATCGGCCCGACGTAGGTGACCGTGCCCGCCGTGACCGTGGCGCGGTGGCTGTAGTCGATGGGAGAGAGTCCACCGCGGCTGCCGTCGGGGTTGTTGGGCCACTGCGGCAGCACGGCCTGATCGCGCCGCACCTCTTGCACCGATCCGGCCGGCCGATAGTCGTAGAACGCACCTCCGGTCTTGGACTGGGTCCCCGCGCGATGCATCACGGTGTCCTGCTGGACGACCACCACCTTGTACTGCCCGTTGGTGAACGTCGCGGCCATCGGGTCGCTGAGCACGTAACACTGCAGACCGAGCGGATCGACGTGGGTGGTCGGCGAGCCGTTGAACGCAAACACGTTCTCTCCCCCCGCGATGCCCAAGGGATCCGGGGTGAGGAATCGGCCGACCGCCGGGTCGAACCAGCGGTGCAGGGTCGAACACAATCCGAGATCTTCGTCGAAGACGTGCCCGTGGAGCCGGAACGGCGGCGCCACGTCCGCTTCGCCCTCCTCGCGCACGCGCTGGCCATAGGGGGTCTGGACGCCGGACCAGGCGAGCGCTCCGTCGTCCCGGACGAGCTCGCGCGGCACACCGAGCGGGTCGGTCACGTAGAGGTAGCTGTGCCCTTCTTCGACCTGCAGCAGCGGCAGCAATGACGCCGCGTGCTGCACGAAGGCCCGACGCCGCCCGTCGCCCTGGATCTCCATGGCGAGCGCGTTGCCGTCCCACACCGTCTCGGTGACGTCCATCGCCGCATCCACGGCGTCGCCCGCGAGCGCACGCTGCACGAGCTCGTCGTCGATGGGCCCGATGACCACCTTCTTGGTCCGGCGCCCGAGCGCGTCGTAGGTGTAGAACACCCGCGTCCCATCGGGCAGCGTCGCGCTCCGCAGCCGGTCGCGGCCGTCCCACTCGTAGGTGGTGACCCGATCGCCCGGCTCGATCTTGCGCACGCGGCGGTTGCGTTCGTCGGTCTCGTAGCGCGCCGATCCGTCCGCGCGGAGCACGTTGCCGGCCGCGGTTTCGTGCCGCGACGCCGCGTCTCCGAGGGACAGAGCGAGGATCGAGCCCGTCGGGCCGTGAGAGAGGTGCGCGCGCACGGTCTCTCCCTCGACCCCGAGGAGGCGGCCCACCGTGTCGTAGACGAACCGCTCGCTGCCCCAGCGGTCGTCGCGCACGGCCGCCGGGCGATGCTGCGCGTCGTAGAGGTACGCGCGGCCGACCAGATCGGTGTACTGACCGTCGCCGCGGCGGTGGGTCACGCGCTCGTGCTCGAGCTGGAGCTCGGCGGAGTAGCGGCGCATGACGTCGACCCCCGCGCCGTGCAGGTGCAGGCGGACGAGGTTCCCCGCCGTGTCGCGCTGCAGGGACACGCGCTGCTCGCCGTGGTGCACGTCGCTGAGCGCGCAGGTCGCGTCGTACACGTAGCGGGTGGTCGTGCCGTCGGGGAGGGTACGCGAGACGACGCGCCCGAGCGAATCCCAGGTGTAGCGCAGCGTGTGTTCACCCTGTCGCTCGACCACGACCCGGCCGAGGGCGTCGCGCTCGAACGCCACCACCGTCTCCACCGACGCCGCGTCGGTGGCCCGCGCCGTGCGGACGAAGCCGCGCGCGTCGCGCTCGAAGACCACGGTGGTGTCGTCGGTGCGGTCCTCGATGGGGAACCCCAGCGGGTCGTAGGCGAACTCCCGGATGCCGCCGTCGGGGTGGGTGATGCGCGCGACCCGGCCGGCGTCGTCGTAGGCGTAGCGGAGGCGTCGCTCGTCGAAGGTCTTCACCTCGACCACGCGGCCGACGCGATCGTAGACGTACTCCCAGGTCTCGTGCAGCGCGTTCTCGACCTTGCGGATGCGCTCGGCCTGGTCGTACTCGAACCTGGTGATCTGGCCGTCGACGCCCTCGAGGCGCACCGGCACGCCCGTGCCGGCGTACTCGATCCGCGTGCGCCGCCCGAGGTCGTCCTCGTAGGCCGCGAGGAGACCGTCCGGCGTGAAGGCTAGGCGGCTCTCGAGCCCGTTCTGCTCGATGCGGACAGGCTGCGAGCGCGCGTCGTACTCCGTGCGCACCCAGTTGCCGTATCCGTCGCGGCTGAACACGGTCCGGCCGAGGGCGTCGTACTCGCGCTCCGTCGTCGCGCCACCGAGGCTCGTCTCGCGCACCAGGTTGCCTTGCTCGTCGTAGGCGAACTCGGCGAGCGCCATCCCGTCGAGCGAATCGACGACGACCCGGCCGTGGGCGTCGCGCGTGAACGCGCGGTTGACCCCGGACGGGTAGCGGACGAGGCAGAGCGAGAGGCTGCCGTCGTAGCCGAACCGCGTCTTCATGGGCGGCCGGGCGTCGTCGCTCGCGAGGTCGACGCGCTCGCGCAGGACGTCCTGCTCGTAGCGGAACCGCGTGACGTTGCCGTTCGGATCGACGGCCTCGGTCAGGTTGCCGGCCGCGTCGTAGGCGTAGGTCACCTGCACGCCACCGGCGGAGCGCACGGCGGTCGCGTGGTGGTCCTCGTCGAACTCGGTCTCGCTCAGCACGAGCCCCGCGAGCGTCTCCTCGCGGACGACGAAGCCCTCCTCGTCCCACGTGTAGCGCCGCGACACGGTGCCCGACGCGGTCGTCGTGCGGGCCGCGAGGTCGTACTCGAACGAGACCTCGTGCAGCCCGCCGTCGCCGCGCGCCTGCACGCAGCGACCGCCCTCGCCGTACTGGTAGTGCATGCGGAGGCCGTTGCGCAGCGTCTTGCCGACGAGCCGGCCCTCGCCGTCGTAGGCGTAGCGCTCGGCGTGGCCGAGGGGATCGGTCACGGCCACCAGCTCGCCGAGCGCCCCGTAGGTGTAGGTGACCGCCGCGAAGACCTCCTCACCACCGAGGAGCTCCACGCGAACCACGCGGCCGTGCTCGTGAGAGAAGCGCAGCGCGCGCTCCGCCGCCCCGACCACGCGGACGAGCACGCCGTCCTGGTACTCGAAGTTCACCGTGTTGCCGTAGCCGTCGCGGATCTCGCGGAGCACGGCCGGTCCTCCCTTCCTCGTCGGCGTGAAGAGGCGGCTCTGCCGCTCGTCGAGCGCGTGCAGCGTGTAGCCGTTGCCGTCGCGCTCGAGGCGGAGGCGCTCCCGCCGATGGAATCCCTGCTCGCCGTCGGCGAGGGCGTCGAACCAGATCCGCCGGCCATCGGGGGCGTGGTACTCGCAGACCGCGGGGTTCTCCGGGTCGATGCCCACGAACGTCTCGACCGACAGCCGGAAGCCGCCGGCGCCGAGGAGTCCGACCCGCCGCGCCGCCGCCGACGAGTAGCGGCGATCGAGCGCGAAGGCGATGGGGCCGATGAGCGAGAGATCCCGCGCGCGATCGACCACGGCGCCGCTCGAGACGGCCACCGGATCGCTGATCGAGAGGGCGTCGTTCGGATCGCTCGCGGAGCCGGACTTGGACCCGCGCCCCGTCTTGGTCGAAGGCCCCATGCCGAGCCCGCCGCCCTCGATCCAGAAGCCGTTGGCCTGGTGCATCGACGAGACGCCGGTCGGCATGTTGGCGCGGACCCGGTGGGTCGTGGTCGCCACGGGCTGGCTGTCGATCTGCACGCGGCCGTCGCCCTCGTCGGCCGTCGCCTCCTTGACCTCGACGTGCGAGATCAGGTCGGCGCCGGTCGATTGAGACCCGGTGTTCCCGGGACTCTCCACGTCGAAGGTGGTGCCTTTGACCACGACCTCTGCGTCGTTGATCTTGAGGCACTTCTTGGAGAACTTCTTGGCCTTCGACGACTGGACGATGAACGGGATCGGGGTCGGCACGGGCGCGGGCTGGGGCGGGAACAGGCTCACCGCCGGGATGCACGGCGCCTTGTGGCCGCTCGCCTTGGTGACGATCTTCTTTCCGCCGAGGGTGGTGGCCATGGAGCGCTCCTCAGGGCAGCCGGACGTTGGCGGAGAGGATCTGGACCAGCGCGCCCATGTCGAGGGTCATGCGCTCGCCGACCCAGCGCACGGTGCCGTCCTTGTCGAGGGTGAGCCGCGTCTCGCCGACGGTCAGGGTGATGCGATCCTTGGCCGACAGGTCGAGGGTGCGGCCCTCGAGCGCCACGTTTTCCTGGGAATCGGCGCGGGCGCCCACGTCGGTCTGGAGCGCCCCGAGGATCTGCGGACCGCTCGACCCCTCGGCGAGCAGCACGACGCGGCGCGCCCGGAGGCAGTCGTCGAGCAGCCGCGGGGTGACGCTGGGCGAAGGGTGGGCGACCACGACGCGGCCGTCGGGCAGGCGCGCGCGGTATCCGCCGGAGGGCGAGGCGACTCGGAGCTCGAGGGTCGCGGCGTGCAGGCCCGGCCCGAGCTCGACGGCTTTGGTGGTTCGACGCTTCCTAGCGACCTTGTTCGGCATGGCCAACCTCTCGCGCGAATCTACTCGTGGTCATCTCGATCACCCGCTCCACCGATGGCGTCCACCCGGTCAGGTCGCTCGGGAAGAAACGCCCGACCTCGACCATCAGCTCGTCGAGTCGCAGCGCGGTCTCCGCGCGGTCGAGTGCGCGCGATCCGATCTCCGCGGCGACCGCGGCGGGCGAATGCGGCGCGCCCCTGCGCAGCCGCACCTGCGGATCGGGCGCGAGCCTCTGGATCGAGGCGCGCCACGCAGCCGGGTCGAGCGCGGCCTCGCCCTCGAGCCGCGGGCCGAACAGCGTCACGAGCGCGTCGTGGGCGGCTTCGCGTAGCTCTTCCCGCGCGAGGTAGTGGAGCAAGAACGAGGCGACGCGAGGGTTGCCGAAGCGCCCCAGCGACCCGAGCAGCGATGGGGTCGGCTCGAGCCGACGAACGATCGCCTCCACGGCCTCCACGTCGGAGAGCTCGCCGGTGAGGGCCAGGATCGTGACCGCGCGCTCGCCCAGGGTGCGTGTCAGTCCCGCGCCGGACCGGAGCCGGAGGCGGGCCTCGTCGAGGCCGAACAGGGTCGTCGTCCGCGCCGCCTGGAAGGCGACCTCGGGGTCGGGGTGATCGAGCAGGCGCACGGCGATCTCCGGCACCTTCTGCACCTCCGGCACGTGGCAGAGCGCCCGGAGGGCGGTCGCGACGACGACGGGCTCGGGGTCGACCAGCGCGTCGGCGAGGTCGTCGAGCGATGGCGTCGCGGTGCGCAGCAGACACTCGAGCGCGGCGCCGCGAAGCGCCGCGCGATCGGCGCGGGCGAAGCGCTGGGCCGCCACGATCACGCCGGGATGCGGCGAGAGGAACAGGCCTTCGCCGACGGCCCGCAGCGCGCGCAGCGCACGCGGACCGTGGTTCGGCAGCGCCCGGATCACGCGCTCGGTCGCGGCGAGCGCGTCGCTGCCGGCGAGGGTCCCGAGCAGGAGCACGAAGGCGAGGGGGCGCTGCGGATCGGGGTCGTCGAGCGTGCGCGCGTGCAGATCGAGGAGCATCGTGGCGCGCGCGGGGCCGAGCACCTGGAACGCGTCGAGCTGGGCTCGCAGCTGGGCGTCGCGCGAGGCGAGCTCCGCGACCGGCAGCGTCGCGCGATGGTTCGCCAGCATGGCCACGCGATCGACGAGCTCCTCGAGCACGCGCGCGTGGAAGGTGGCGAGCGACATCGGCGGCGGACCGGGGTTGCGCCCGATGCCGGACGGGTGCGCCGACGGCTCCGCGACGTCCTGTCTCTCGGGGATGGTCTCCTCCGCTCCGGGCTCGTCGGGCTCCGGGAGGGGCGCGTCGAGGGACCAGGGCAACGGGCTCACCTGTGGCGCGCGGCGCTGGGCGGTGGCCAGGGGCGCCCTCGTGACCGGAGGGGCTTCCACGAGGAAGCGCAGCTCCTCGCGAGAGGCGGGCTCGAGCAACGTCTCCCAGGCGGCGAGGACGGCGTGCGCAGCAGTGCGCGGTTGCTCGAGGAT
The DNA here is from genome assembly GCA_016794445.1 of Myxococcales bacterium. Lineage (GTDB taxonomy): Bacteria > Myxococcota_A > Polyangia > Polyangiales > JADJMO01 > JADJMO01. Next base: position 8,609 of record JAEUKC010000251.1, on the reverse strand, counting down.
CGCGCGGTGGTGCAGGTCGAGCACCGGGCGGAACAGGGGCCGCGCGAGGTCGACGCGGCGATCGCGCTCGAGCGACGCCGTCACCGCCGCGAGCGCGTCGCGCGCGCCCGGCATGGCCTGCGACAGGGCGGCCATCGCCGCGAGCGCGTCGGCGACCGGGTCACGCGCCATCGAAGCCTCCACCGAGGCCGGCGTCCCGGAACGCGCCGTCGGGGACCGCGAGCAGGGCGAGCCCACGCGTGCGGTCGGAGGAGAGGGCCCAGGCGAGGACGTTGCCGGCCTCTCCGGAGGGGACGTCGAAGGCCTGGTGTCGGGCGACGCCGACCAGGAACGCGAGGCTCGCGGCGCCCGACGCTGCCCCCAGGAGCCCGACCGCGCTCTCGAGGCACAGCTTCTGGTAATACGCCGAGAAGCGCTCCTTGGTGCGCGCCGCCGAGTACATCCACTCCTGCGTGCGCAGCGCGTCGACCGCGCTCTGGCCGAACGCCGCGACGATGGGCGCGGTCTGCGGGGCGAGGCCGTGCAGGAGGGCGGTGGTCGCCCACCCGTCGACCGGGAGATCGTTGTCGTCGCCCGGCTCGCCGACGGTCGTCGCGCTGTGGAGCACCTCCGCGAGGACGACGCTCCTCTCCGCGCGGGCCGTGTCACGATCGGTCAGGATCAGCGCCGCGACGCCCTCCGAAGGGGAGGGGGCCCGCCTCGCCCACGGCGAAGGCGCGAGCAAGACCTCGGCGAGGCGAGCTTCGTCGAAGAACGAGTCGACCGCCACGAGGACCGCGGCCCCGATCGCGGCGTCGGCGAGCTCGCCGCCGATCGCCGACAGGGCGGCGAAGGCGCCGGCGGCGCCGTGGTGGACCACCGCCGCTCGCAGGGCACGTGGTGCCACGGTCGCACGGGCGAGCGCCTCGAGCGCGGTGACGACGTCGGCCCCGACCCGTTCGTCGAGGACCAGGTGCAGCCCGACCGCGCGATCGTCGCCGGGCAGCGCAGGCGCCACGCCCCGCAGCGCGGCCGCGACCAGCCGCGTGATCCGCTCGGACAGCGGCAGGGCCGCCCCGAGCCAGGGGCAGTACTGCACGCGGAGCGGCTCGCCCTCTGCGTCGACGAACGGCGAGGGCGAGCTCGTGCGCACGCCCGCCCGCAGGAAGAACACGTTCTCCGCCAGCGTCGCGCCGCGGGGGGTCACGAGCTCCGCGCCGACCACCACGCTCATGTGTGCGACGCCACCTTGTCGACGACCGACTGCTTGTTGATGACCAGGTCGGAGGTGACGATCGAGATCCCGCCGCTCTCTATGGTGAGCTTCGAGCCGCCGACCACGAAGGTCACGTCGCTGCCCTTGATGGTGAGCGGGGCCTTCGAGATCAGGCCGACGCCCCCCTTGCCGAGCACGTACATCGCGCCCCGCGCGCGCGCGCTGGCGTCGCCGAGCGAGACCATCTTCATCTTCGCGGTGGCCTCCCGCGTGACGGTCTTGGGAGCCCGGATCGTCTGCGAGCCGGACACCTTGATCGTGAGGACGGTGCGCGCCGAGTAGCCGTATTTCATGGCCGTCCGGACCGTCAGCGAGCCGCCGACGTTGGTCCGCGAGTAGCCCGCCACGGTGAGGGTGACCGGCCCGGGCGTGGTCACCGAGTAGAGCGGGCCGATGCGCTCGAACATGCCGCCCATCACGCTGGTGTCGCGCTTGCCCGCGCCGCCGAGGACGGGCCCCGCCGCCTTGCTCGCGCTCGTCGCCGCGCCGCCGCCGGACTGCGCGTCCCCCTGCGCCGCGTCCATCTCGCGGAAGTCGTCCATGACGCCGACGCCCTGCGCGATCGACCCGCTCACCGCCGTGACGCCGGCGAGCCCGGCCGCGATCCCGGGCGGCGCGTTCTTGCCGAACAGCGCGGCCACGCTCGTGCCGCTGGTCACGATGCCGGTGCCGGCCGCCACGTAGTTGCCCTGGTTGTGCAGGGCGTCGGTCGGCGTGGGCGGGAGCTGCGCGCCGCCCGTGGGCGCCGGTGCCTTGGCGAGGCCGATCGCCTTGAACGCGCGGTCCTGGTACGCGCCGCTGGCCAGCGCCGTGTCGGCCGCGGCGGCGTAACCCGCGGCGAAGCCGATCGTCTCGCTCGCGATGCCCAGCATCTTGAGGCCGACGCTCGCCGACGTGCCGAGCACGCCGCCGACGACCCCCGGGATCGACAGGATCGCGGCGCGACCGAGCGCCTTGAAGCCCTCGACGGGGTTGCCGATCTTCTCGAGCAACACGCCCCCGACCTCGCTGCCGTAGACCCCGAGTCGCACGTACTGCGTGCCGGCGATGGTGGTCTTGTGCAGGGCCCCGACGGTGAGGGCGATCGGCCCCTTCGCGCTCATGTCGAGCGCGCCGACCGAGGCCATCAGGAAGTTGCCGCCGACCTTCAGCGAGGAGTTGCCGTCGACCTTGTGGCTCTCGTTCTTCTTCACGTTGCGCGTGTGGTCGCGCGTCGCCTCGAAGTGGAGGTGGTGGCTCGCGATGGCGAGGTGCTGGCGGCCGCCGGCGTCGTCGAACGTGACGCCGCTCCGCACCTTGCCGCCGGGGGAGCTCACGCTGCTCCACGAGGTCATGGTCTTGTTCGCGGGGAGCGCGGCGGGCGGACCGAACTTGCCGTTGTAGGTGCGCCCGAGGACCACCGGTCGCTCCGGATCACCCCCCTCGAACGCGGTGATCACCTCCCAGCCGATGCGCGGGTGGATCAGCGATCCGGGCGTGTTCGCCTGCGCCACACGGAACGCCGGGCTGCTGCCTTGATCGGTCTTGCCCTCGCGATCCCACAGGAAGTGCAGCGTGACCCGCCCGAGCTCGTCGACGTGGATCTCCTCGCCAGGGGGGCCGGTGACGATGGCGGACTGGAGGCCCGGGGCCCGCGGGCGGGGGGTCACGAGGGGCAGGCGATACGGAGTCTTCGTCGTCCGCGCCTCGACGACGATGCGGGCCTGCTCGTCGCGGCGGAAGTGATGCTCGACCGCCACGACGAGCAGCGTCCCGGAGGGCGGCGTCGAGAGGAGCTCCGACGCCGACTCGAGCGAGAAGCCGAGGCCCGGCGCGACGCCGAGGTGGTTGGTGGTCAGGTGGATCGTCTCGGCGTCCGTGCGCACCGCCTCGAGGAGCCGCTCGGCGCGCGTGGCTTCCTCACCCTTCGGGGTCCGGGGGGGCGAGGCGAACAGACGCTCCAGCGCCTTCTCGCGCGCGTGGCCCGCCGTCTTGTCGGCGGTGAGCTCGAGCTTGGGGCTCTCGTGATCGTAGGACTGGACGTGCACCTTGCCTGCGCGGAGGTTGCGGCCCTGCGAGAGGCGCACCGCGACTGGCTGGCTGCCGAGGAACGAGTGCTCGTCGACCAGGGAGAGGGTGTCGGGCGCGATCGGCGGGGGCTCCACGCCGCCCTCGTCGAGCACGAAGGTCTCGTGGCCTTCGCGCTCCTCGAAGCGGAAGAACAGGCCCTCCTCCTCGCAGAGTCTCCGCACGAACGCGAGGTCGGTCTCGTCGTACTGGACGACCCAGCGTCGCTCCTTGCCCTTGCCGGCGCGCGAGACGTCGACGCGATCGGCGGGGATACCCGCGGCGAGGAGCACCTCCTTCACGATGTTCGCCACCGTGATCCGCTGGAAGGTCTTGCTGCGCCGGCGGAGCGCGAGGTGGGCGGTCACGGACGAGACGACGAGGCGCATGCGTCGTCCGGATCCGCCGTGAGAGCTCGCGATCATCGAGGCGCGCGTCACCGTGCCGAGCAGCGTGCGGGCGCCGGGCCCGCCGTGCAGCACGACGGCCGCGCCCTTGCCGACCAGGTCCGCGAGGCGCGGTGGCGCCATGCTGAAGCACTCGAGCTCGAAGACGCTCGTCTCGCCCAGCCGTTCGCGCGTGTGCAGCGCCACCACGTCGAGCGTGGCGGAGCCTTCGAGGGTGAGGGTGACTTCCATCGGCTAGCCCTCGTACTGGATGTCGCCGTCGAGGATGTCCTCCTTGGACAGCCACCTGGCGTCGATGGTGATCTTGTCGGGCGTGATGGTGATCTTCGCGCCTCTGGCCTCGAGCACGATCTGGTCGTCGGCGCGCACCACCGTGCCCTCCGAGCCGTTGAGCTTGGCGCCGCTGCAGGCCCGGTAGACGAGGCTCCCGCTCGTGGTCTCGTCGGTCAGGTCACCGGCGGCGGTGCGGTTCCAGCTGCCGATGAACTTGTGCTGGAAGGTCTTGGCCTTGAACGAGTAGGTCTTGCCCGTGATGCTGCGGCTGCCGTCGATGGTCTCGGTGCTCGCCATGTGCACGGTGATGGTCACGCCCGTGCCGGCGAGGATGGTGCTCCCGGCGCCGATCTTCACGAACTGTCCGCCGTTCACCGTCTCGGTCTGGAGCTCGATGGGGAGCACGATCTTCACCCCGCCGACGCGGCGCGCGTAGCCGCCGAGCGCGGTGATCTTGTGGTCGCCGAGCACGTCGATCATGCGCGCGGCCACCACGAGCTCGTTGAGCGCCGGCGCCACGACCTTCTGGTTGCTCTTGACCGAGGTGGTGTGGGTCGCCGCGGTGTTCCAGGTGATCGGCCCCGTCACGTTGATGGCGGTGCGCGCGCCGATCGAGCTCGTGAGGTTCGAGCCGACGGTCACCTTCTCGTTGCCGGTGACGAACGTGGCGTGGTCGTTGGCTGTGCTGCTGGTGAGATCGCGCGACGCGACCAGGTGGACCCGCTCGGCGCCGGCGGTGTCGTCGATCTTGAGGAGGTTGCCGGAGCCGCCCCCTGGCGTGGTCGACGTGCCGAACGCGCTGACGACGCTGCCCCCGGGGAGCTTCTCCGGCGGCACGTGCACCCCGTTGGCGAGGCGCCCGAGGAGCAGCGGGGCGTCCCCGGCGCCGTCGAACGTGGTCAGGAGGACCTCCCAGCCGACGCGCGGGACCATCGCGCCACCCGAGGTGGGCGGCTGCATCGTGCGCGCCCAGTGCGAGCTCGTGTCGTCGGCCTTGCGCCGTCGCTCGTGGCGGAACCGCACCTTGGTGCGCGCGTGCTCGTCGGTGTGGATCTCCTGGCCGGACGGGCCGGTGACCACCGCGGTCTCGACGCCGCCCATCGAGGGGCGGGGCGCGCGCGCGGGGCGGAACGGGACGTCGGCCGGGATGGCGGTGAACGCGACCACGTGATCCGAGTTCCCGAGCCGCCCCTTCTCCGCCTTGCGCGGGCGGAGATCGTGGGTCAGCTCGACGAGCAAGAAGCGCCCCCCGAGATCGGCGCGCGGCGCGTCCTCGATCGTCAGCACGTGACCGACGGCGAGGCGCGAGGAGTTGCTCGTACCGCGGAGCACCGTCTTGCGACAGCGCGCCTCCTCGAGCCGCAGGCGCGCGAGGGTCTTGCCCTCGGCCTTGGTGCGGTGACCGGCGGGCCACTCGTAGTGCTCGATGCCGCGATCGCCGGCCGTGTCCTCCACCTCGAGGCCGACCGCCGGCTTCTCGAAGTTCCAGTCGCGCAGGGTGACCTGGTCGACGACCGCGTTCTTCTCGAGCGAGATCTCGGTGACCAGCTCGTCGCCACCGGCGAGGTGCTGGTCGTCGGCGTACCGGATCGGTCCGCCGGGCAGGTCCGGGTAGGCGCTCGGCTCGTCGCAGAGCACGACCTCGTCCTTGTCGTCGTCGTGAGAGACGAAGAAGAAGATCCCCTCATCGGCCAGCGTGTGCGACAGGAACGCGAGGTCCGTCTCGTAGATCTGGACCCGCTGCTCTTGCTTCTCGAGCGTGCGCGACACCGTGCTCCGGAGGTCGACGTCGTGCTCGGTTGCGACCGCGCGCACGATGCTCACCGCGTCCTCGGCGAGGAAGGTCTGGTGGTCGGTGGTGTCGCCGAGCAGCGAGAGGCGGGGCTCGAGGCAGAGCTCGACGTGGTCGAAGAACACCTCGAGGGCGCGCACGATCCCGTGGATCGTGCGGTGGCCGCCCGGATGGGCGAGGCGCAGGCTCGCGGCGCCGCCGATGAGCGCAGCCGCGTCGACCGTCGGCTGTGGCGTGCCCTCGAAGCGGAAGGCGACCTCGTAGCGCGGCACTTCGTGCAGGCGCTCGATGCCGCGCACGCTCGAGACCTGAGGCCGCCCGGGCTGGCCCTCGAACGTGAGCTCGACGGAGGTGAGGTGGTTCATCAGTCCCCCGTCTTCGACGCTTGCTTGCGCTTGATGGTGGCCTTGATCTTCACCTTGTTCGACGACTTCACCTTGCCGCCTCCGATCTCGAGCTTGGTCCCGCCTTCGATGGTGATGGAGGTGCCCTTGAGCGTGACCTTGGGGCCGTGGACGAGCAGCTTCCCGCTCGTGTGCAGCGAGAGCGCTCCCGAGACGTCGAACACCGCGCTCGCGGCCTTGTGCAGCACGTCGGTGCCCGCGGTCTCGCGGCCGTTGCCGGTGTCGACCTTGGCGACCGCCTTGCTCTCCTCGGACACGCCGAGGAGGCCCTGGATCGTGCAGGAACCGCCCACGGCGAGCTTGCGCCAGCCGGTGACGGTCTCGCCGAAGGCGAGGCCCGCCGCGACCAGCGAGCGGCCCGAGACGTGGCGGCGGAAGACCCCGGTCACCATGAGGTTCTCCTGGTTGCACTGGATGATGTGCGCGCCGCCGACCGCCTCACCGATGGCGCCGGCGACCATCACCTTGCGGAAGCCCTTCGCCGAGAGCACGTCGACGGCGCCGAAGGTGAAGGCCATCAGGGTCTTGCTCGAGAGCCGGTGCTCGCTGTCGGTGCTCAGCGAGGCCGCGGCGCCGATGCTGTTGGTGAGGCTGCCGAGGATGTTCGACTCGAACGCGATGCCCACGTCGTGGTTCTCGTGGACGCCGACCTTGCGGACGTAGTCGCCGCCCGCGGCCACGGTCTGGTCTCTGGACGCGGTGATCGCCAGCACCTGCTTGCCGGCGTCGTCCGACATCGACACTTCGTTCGCCGAGCCGCCGCCGGGGCTCGTCGCGGACTTGAGGGTGGCGGTCGCCGCCGCGCCGGGCAACCCGTAGGGCACCGGCGTGGTCGGGTTGTAGACGCGGCCGACGACGAACGGTCGCGAAGGGTCCCCGTGCAGGTAGCCGACGGGGACCTCCCAGCCGACGCGCGGGAGGAGCATGGAGGCCGCGGTCCCGAACTGCACGGCGCGCACCCAGGGCGACGATCGGTCGTCCTCGATCGGCGTGCGATCCCAGTGGAACTTCACCTTGACCGCGCCGAGGTCGTCCACGTGGATCTCCTCGCCCGAGGGGCCGGTGGTCCGCGCGGTCTCGAAGCCCTCGATGATCGGGCGGGTCGTACTCGGCGGGGGGCGGAACGCCTGCTTGGCGTGCGGCACCAGGGTCACGCACGACGAGTACGGCTCGGCGTGCACGTTCTCCGCCGTGGCCCGCGTCACGACGTGGGTCGCGGCCACGACCAGCCACTCGCCGTCGATCGCCTCGTCGCCACCGTGCGCGCCGCTCAGCAGGAAGACCCGACCCGGACGCAGCCGCGAGCACACGCTCTTGCCGAGGGCGTGCCGGTGCAGGCTGCGGAGCTGGTCGAGGCGCACCTCGGCGCGACGCTTGGCCGCGGCGGGCGTCTGCACCTTGACCGGGAACTCGAACCACTCGAAGAGGCCGCTGCCGGCGTGGCCCTCGAGCAGGTGATCCGGCTTGCGCACGTCGTACTCGCGGACGTGCGTCACGTCGTGGGCCAGCTCCTCGACCACCTCGAGCTCCGACAGGTGGGGCAGGGCGGTCATCGCCCCGCCGCCCGAGTCCACCAGGGAGACGACGGTCGGCTCGGCGATCGGCGCGTGGGCGTTCGGCGCGTCGCCGAGCACGAGCACCGACTTGCCGTCGTCGTCGGCGTCGAACCAGTAGGTGATGCCCTCGTCGGCCAGCAGCCGCTCGACGAACGCCCACTCCGACTCGCCGAACTGCACGACCTCGCCGTGCTGCTCGTAGCGACCCGAGAGGCGGTACTGCACGCGGGCGGCCTCGATGCCGGCCTCGTCGAGGAGCTGCTGCACGATCTGCTGGGTCGACAGCTTCTGGAAGATGCGGTGCCCGCGCCGCAGGGTGAGCGGGAACGCGAAAGTGGCGAGCTCGAGCTCGTAGCGGTGGCGGCCGCTCGTCGGGCCGGCGTAGCGGAGGCTCCGGACGAGGCCCTCGAACACCCGCGGCTCGCTGCCGAGATCGTCGTCGAAGGTGACGACGGCGGAGGTGAACAGGGCGGTCTCGAGGTCGACGTCGGGGTCGGCCGAGAGCACCTGCACCCGCGCCGTGGGCAGCCGGTTGCAGGCCTCGTCGAGCTCGACGCGGATCACCTGGGCGTCCGCGAACACCTTGCTCGCGAGGTGCAGGGCATCGGCGAAACCGGTCATGCGTGCCTCCGGTAGACGAGCGTGGCGAGGTGGTAGAGCGAGCGGTAGCGCTCGAGGGCGAGCGGCTCCTCGGCGAAGCGCCGCTGGAAGGAGGTCGAGGTCGCCTCGCGGGCCGCGGGATCGGCGAGCCCGTAGCGCGCGAAGACCTCCTCCTCCGGGTGCACACCGGCGTGGAGCTCCGCGCAGAGCGCCGCGTACTGCTCGAGATCGAGCTCGGGCTCGAGGTCCGAGAACACCGGTGGGGGCGCGTCGGCT
>JAEUKC010000244.1:0-14695 GCA_016794445.1 Myxococcales bacterium | reverse complement strand
TCACCGGGTACCCGTGCCGCGCGATGCCGCGGCCCACCATCTCGAACCCGACGAGCTTGCGGCTGACGCTGGCCTTGGCGGCGACGAGCGCCTCGCGGCCGACGAAGTCACCCTTGTCGAGCTTCACCGTCCAGCCGAGGGCGGCCTCGAAGGGGTTGGTGGTCTCGTCGATGTCGTTGCCGTAGAGCGCCATCTTGCACTCGAGGCGCAGGGTGTCGCGGCACGCGAGGCCACACGGCGAGAGCCCGAGCGGCGCGCCGACTTCGAGGAGGCCGTTCCAGATGCGCTCGGCCTCGCTCCAGGGGCAGAAGATCTCGACGCCCTCTTCGCCGGTGTAGCCGGTGCGCGCGAGGGTGACGTCGACGTTGAGGATGCGCGCCTCGGCGAACCCGAACGCCGGCAGCTTCGCCACGTGCGAGACGTCGCCGACGAGCGCCAGGATCGAGAACGCCTTGGGCCCGGCGACGACGATCAGCGCCGTCTCGGCGGACAGATCGCGGAACTCGCAGTGGTCCTTGGCGGCCTTCGCGAAGACGGCGGCCATCTTCGGGTGGTTGCCCGCGTTGCAGACGATGAGCACGCGGTCGTGCGCGGCGCGGTAGACGATGAGGTCGTCGAGCACGGTGCCGCCAGCGTTGCAGCAGCACGTGTAGATCGACTGCCCGTCCTCGAGCTTGCCGATGTCGTTGGTGACCAGGTAGTTCACGACGGCGATCGCGTGCTCGCCCCGCAGCTCGAGCTCGCCCATGTGCGAGACGTCGAACATGCCGGCTTGCTCGCGGACGGCCTTGTGCTCCTGGGTGACGCCGGCGTACTGCACGGGCATCTCCCAGCCGGCGAAGGGCACCATGCGGCCCCCGGCGCGCTGGTGGGCGGAGAAGAGCGGGGTCCTCTTGAGCGGCTCGTTGGTGTCCACGGACCGCAGGGCTACCCGGTTCCGTGCGCGGAAGGAAGGACGTTCGCGCAGCGCGGCCGGTCAGGCGCGGCCCATCGCGCGGAGGCGCATCGCGGCCCACACGACGCCGAGCGTCAGGAAGCCATCCACCCACACGATGGCGAGCCCGAGGGGGCTGCCGGAAAGCGGCACGAGGTCATATCCCTCGCGGAAGGCCTCGTACGAGCCCACCACCGACATGCGGGGGCCGATGAGGGCCACGGCCACCGCGAGCAGCACCACGAGCACCCCCGCGCCCCGGACGATCTCCCGCACGGCGTGGCGACGCAGCGAGACCGCGGCCCAGGAGAACGTGGCGGGCGGGATCGCCGTGATCGCGACGACCTCGATGAGGTCGACGGCGGAGGGGATGCGCCGGCCGGAGACGAAGTAGGCGTAGGCCCAGTCGGGGTGGAACGCGACGAAGTAGCCGATGGCCGGGGCGAGGAGCAGGAGCGAGACCAGTCCACAGACGAGGAACCCGCGCGTCGCCGACACCGGCCCCGATGTACGACGGAGCTCGTCACGGCCCACGAGCGCCAGAACGACCCCGAGGAGGGCGGCCACGGCCGGGGCGAGGAGGAGGGGCACGGACGTCTTCTAGCGCAAGCGTGCGCACGCGGGCCAAAGTGGGCTACAGTCCGCGACGGCATGACCGGCACGACGGTGACCCTGCAGTCGTTCCTCCAGAGCCTCGGCAACGTTCGCAAGAGCTGGCCCACGCGCGGCTGGAGCTGGGACAACCGTCTCAACTGCCTCGCGTCCACCTTCCGCAGCGACATGTCGCCCGTGGCGCGGGCCGCCGTCGCCAACTCCCTCCCCTCCGAGTTCAACGAGGGCACCCTGCGCCAGGCCGCGGCGCCCGTCCGCGAGCTCGCGACCCGCCACGGTGGGGTCCGTGCGGGCCAGAGCCTGTTCCTCTCGCCGCTCGCCGGGGGAATCTACGCCTTCGGTCTCTGGTGGCCCTGGGAAGAGGGCAGCACCATCTCCATGCGCATCGGCGTCGACGGCGCGGGCGATCTGACCTTCCGGCTCTGCGAGGCGATGGGCATCGAGCCCTGACGTCGCTGCCGCGCTCGGTGCAGGGCCGAGCGCGCAGGGAGCGCATCGACGACGCGGGCTTTGCGAGGTCTCCCCTGGCGCCGGCGAATTCACGTGCGCGGGGCGCCAGGCACCGTTCCTGAATGCACGTGTGCGTGGCCTCCCTGCTCCTCTCCAGCGAGTCGCTCTTCACTCCCTGCGACCTCGAAGGGCTCCTCGAGGCGCCTTTCGCGCCGCTCGGTGCGGCGGACGAGCCGTTCGGCCAGGCGCGCGCGGTCGAGGCGCTCCGCATGGCCTTGTCGATGTCGGCGCCGGGGTACGACGTGTTCGCGGTCGGTCCGCCAGGGCTCGGCAAGCACCGCATCGTGCGGGCGCTGCTCGAGGCGGAGGCACGCACCCGCCCGACGCCGCCCGACGAGGTCTACGTCCACGACTTCGCCAATCCGCTGCGGCCCCACCACCTGCGGCTGCCTCCCGGGGGCGCGGTGCGCTTCGCCGCAGAGCTCAAGGGCTTCGTCGACCAGCTCCGCTCGGCCCTGCCCACGGCGTTCGAGGGCGAGGACTACCGGGCGCGCGCGGCGACCCTCGAGAAGGCGCGCGACGATCGCCGCACCGACGCGGTGGCCTTCCTGCGCAAGGAGCTCGTGAAGGAGCACGTCGCGCTCCTGTCGACCCCGATGGGGTTCGTCCTCGCGCCGATCAAGGACGGCGAGGTGATCGGCCCGGACGCCTTCGCGGAGCTCCCGAAGGACGAGCGGGAGCGCTTCGCGGAGAGCTTCGAGCTGCACCAGCAGCGCGTGCGTGGGATGGTGGAGCTCTTCCCGATCTGGGACCACGAACACCGCGTGCAAGTGGACGCGTTGCACCGGACGGTGGCGGCCAGCACCGTCGAGCGCCTCCTCGCCCCGCTGCGGCTCGCGCACGAAGGTGACGCGCCCGTGCTCGCCCACCTCACCGCCGTCGGCGAAGACGTGGTCGCCAAGGTCGGCGAGCTCCTCTCCGAGGCGCCGGGTCAGGTCGCCGTCCCCGAGGCGTTGCGCAAGCTGCTCTCGTCCGCGCCCCTCGAGCGCTACCTCGTCAACGTGCTGGTGGATCGCGACGGTTCGGTCGGCGCGCCCGTGGTGTACGAGGACCTTCCCACGCACCCGCGGCTCGTCGGGCGGGTGGAGCACCGGGCCCACCTCGGGGCGCTCGTCACCGACTTCACGCTCGTGCGCAAGGGGGCCTTGCACGCGGCCAACGGTGGATTCCTCCTGCTCGACGCGCTCGGGCTCCTCACGTCGCCCTATGCCTGGGAGGAGCTCAAGCGGTGCCTGCGCGGGCGCGAGATCCACATCGAGTCGCTCGGCGAGCGCGTCGGGCTGTCGTCCACCGCGTCGCTCGATCCCGAGCCAGTGCCGCTCTCCGTCAAGGTGGTGCTGTTCGGCGATCGGCAGCTCTACTACCTGCTCTCGGAGCGCGACCCAGACTTCCTCGACCTGTTCAAGGTGCAGGCCGACTTCGAGGAGGAGCTCCCCCGCAACCCCGCGACCGAGCGCGCGCTCGCAGCGCACGTCTCGGCCATCGCGCGCGCCGAGGGCCTTCGCCCCCTCGAGACCGGCGCCGCCGCCCGCGTGGTCGAGCACGCGTCGCGGCTCGTCGAAGACCGCGAGCGGCTCTCTCTGCAGATGCACGCCCTGCGCGACCTCCTCCACGAGGCCGACCGCGTCGCGGTCCAGGCCACCCACGCCGTCATCCTCTCCGAACACGTCGTCGCTGCCCTCGCCGCCCGCGCGCGCCGCGGCGACCGGCCGAAGGACCACGTGGTCGAGCGGATCAAGCGGGGCGTCTACCAGATCGAGACCAAGGGCGCGGTGGTCGGGCAGATCAACGGCCTCGCCGTGGTCGGGCTGCCGACCGCTGCCTTCGGTTTCCCCCAGCGCATCACCGCGCGCGTCCACGTGGGCAAGGGCGACGTGGTCGACATCGAGCGCGAGTCGGAGCTGGGCGGCCCGATCCACTCCAAAGGCGTCATGATCCTCGCGGGCTACCTCAGCGCGAACTACTGCGCCGATCGGCCGTTCGCGCTCTCGGCCAGCCTCGTGTTCGAGCAGTCGTACGGGCACGTGGAGGGCGACAGCGCCTCGGCCGCCGAGCTGCTCGCCCTCCTGTCTGCGCTGGCCGAGGTCCCCATCCTGCAGTCGTTCGCCATCACGGGCTCGGTGAGCCAGCTCGGTCGCATCCAGCCGATCGGCGGGGTCAACGAGAAGATCGAGGGGTTCTTCGACGCCTGCGTGGCGCGCGGCGCCTCCGGCGAGGAGGCCGTCATCATCCCGCGAACCAACGTCCCGAACCTCATGCTCCGCGAGGACGTCCGCGTCGCGGTCCGCGAGCGGAGGTTCCGGGTGTTCGCGGTCGAGACCATCGACGAGGCGCTCGCCCTCGTGACCGGCCTCGAGGCCGGTGCGCGGGTCGGCGCCGGTTACCCGAGAGGCACCGTCAACGAACGCGTGCAGAGTCGCCTGCAGCAGTTCGGTGAAGCGGTGAGGGGCGCGCGCACCAAGGACTAGGCTCCAGCCTCGCGAACGGCGCGGTCGAACCAGCGGTCGGGCACCGTCGCGAGGATCTCGTCGCGCGTCCCCACCGTGAGCGTCCAGCGCCGCCCTGGTTTCGCGAGCAAGGCGAACGCGCCACCCTCGAGCTCGGCGAGCCACAGCGTGGTCTTCGGCTCGCCGTCGTCGTCGTCGCTGGCGCGCAGGACGGCGCGCGTGACGCGGTGGACCGCGGGCTCGTGGTCCTCGAACGCGCAGAGGACATCGAGTCGACGGAGCTCGGCGTCGAGCGCGTCGAACAGCGCCCGCGTCGCCGCCGCGCCCTCGCGGGCGAACGTCGCCTCCAAGATCTTCGTCGTCGCCGTCTGCGCGGCGCGTCCGGCGCTGTCGGGGCGGTTCGACGCGGCGCGCGCCTCGAGGGCCGCGGCGCGCGCCGCGACGGTGGCCGGCGACCCGGCCTTGAGCTTGGTCGCCTGCTCGAGGGCCGGCGTCGCCGGGACCCGCTTCTTCTCCGCGTGCACGGCGGCGACGGCGAGCGCGTCCTCGAAGGCCGGGCGCTCCTTCGGCTCCAGGGTGGGCGAGAGGCGGCGCGCCAGGAAGATGCAGAACCGCGCGTAGCCGCGCGCGCCGATGAACGGAGGGGCCTCGCCGCGGTGGAACGGTGGGGCGGGCAGGGCCTCGACCGGGAGCACGCGCAAGGCGGCGAGGAACAGCTGGTGGGCGCCGACGAGTGGAGGGCGCGGCGACTCGATCGCGAGCTCGGCGAGCTCGGCGTCGCGGAGCGCCGGGTCCGCCCCGGACAGGGCCCTCCACCGCTCGACGAACGCCGTGCTCGTGATGTGCCGATCGAGGAGCCGCCGCAGCAGCGTGAGTCGCGCCGCGAGGGAGACCCCCGGCGCTCGATGGCGGAGGTGCTGCGCGACGGCCCAGAAGCCGTCCTGGGGACGGCCCCTGCACGCGGCCACGGCCTCCAGCAAGGCGAGCTCGGGGTCGGGCGACTCGGTGGGGTCGTCGAGCCAGCGGACGAGCGTCTGGTAGGTGTCGCGCGTCCAGCGGTCGCCCTTGTCGGCGCGCGCGGCCACGAGGGCGCGCAGGGCCTCGCGGCGTGGCTCGGTCACCCCCGGACGATAGCAGCGGACCGGGCAATCGCGGTACAGATCGCGGGTGCTCTCGACCTCGTTCTCGCTGCCTGCGGGCTTCGATTTCGAGGGCACCACGCTGCTGGTCGGCATCGGGCAGGGCGACCCGACCACGCGACGGGCTCCGGGCCGGCTCAGCAAGGCCGTGTGGCTGCGCGGCGAGCTCACCGCGCTCGACCTCGAGCGCCGCGACGCGACGACCGTCGTGGCCCGCGCCGAGGGTGGACAGGCCGAGTTGCTGCTGCGCGAGGCGCCGGCGATCCTGGGCTTGCACGACGATCCGACCGCGCTCGTGCCACGCCACGAGCTCATCGCCACGCTCGCGCGGCGACACGCGGGCCTGCGGCTGCGGCGGCTCCCGTGGATCGCCGACTGCGTCTACCACGCCGTGCTGCAGCAGAAGGTCGCCTTCCGCGACGCCGCCGAGAGCCACCGCTGGCTGGTCCGTCGCCACGGGGTGGACGCGCCGTTCGGCCTGCGCGCGCTGCCGCCGTGGGAGGCGCTCGCGAAGCTGTCGGCCGACGACTTCTTCGGCGTGCAGATCGAGCGACAGCGCTCGGACACCGTGCGCATGGTGGCGAGCGTGGCCCGCCGGCTCGACGCGCTCGCGGACGACCCTGCGCTGCCCGAGAAGCTGCGTAGCATCCGCGGCGTGGGGCCCTGGACGGTGGGCACGGTGATGGGCCACGGGCGCGGCGACCCGGACGCGCTCCTGCTCGGCGACTACCACCTGCCGAACACCGTGGCCTTCGCGCTCGCGGGCGAGCCGCGCGGCGACGACGCGCGGATGCTCGAGCTGCTCGAGCCCTACGTCGGCCAGCGCTTCCGCGTGCTGCGGCTCTTGATGGCCGGAGGCGTCGGCGCCCCGCGCTACGGACCGCGGATGCGGCCGCAGTGGGGACGCCGCTAGGTCACTCGGCAGCCCTGTCACTCAGCAGCCCGTCACTCGGCGGCGAGGTCGCGCATCGGCGGGCAGGTGCACACGAGGTTGCGGTCGCCGTAGGCGTTGTCGATGCGCGCGACGGCGGGCCAGAACTTGTTCTCGCGGACCCACGGCAGCGGGAAGGCCGCGGTGGTGCGGGAGTAGGCGTGCTTCCACTCGTCGGCCGTGACGGCGCGGGCGGTGTGGGGCGCGTGCTTGAGCGGGTTGTCGGCGCGATCGGCGCGGCCCTCCTCGATGGCGCGGACCTCCTCGCGGATGGCGATCATGGCGTCGATGAACCGGTCGAGCTCGGGCTTGGGCTCGCTCTCGGTCGGCTCGATCATCAGCGTGCCCGGCACAGGGAACGACATGGTCGGCGCGTGGAAGCCGTAGTCCATGAGGCGCTTGGCGAAGTCCTCCACCTTGACGCCCGCGGTCTTCTCGAGCGGACGCACGTCGAGGATCAGCTCGTGCGCGACCGTGCCGCTCTTGCCGCGGTAGAGCACCGGGTAGTGCGGCGCGAGGCGCGCTGCGATGTAGTTCGCGGAGAGGATCGCCACCTTGGTGGCCCGGGTCAGCCCCGCCGCGCCCATCAGCGCGATGTAGACCCACGAGATGGTGAGGATGCTGGGGCTGCCGTAGGGCGCCGCGCTGACCGGGCCGATGGCCTTCGATCCCGCCGAGGCGGGCTCGCGCACCGGGTGCCCGGGGAGGAACGGCGCGAGGTGGGCCGCGACCGCGATCGGCCCCATGCCGGGACCGCCGCCGCCGTGCGGGATGCAGAACGTCTTGTGCAGGTTCAGGTGGCAGACGTCGGCGCCGATGTCGCCGGGGCGGCAGAGGCCGACCTGCGCGTTCATGTTGGCGCCGTCCATGTAGACCTGGCCGCCGTGCTCGTGGACGATCGCGCAGATCTCCTTGACCGACTCCTCGAACACGCCGTGCGTCGAGGGGTAGGTGATCATGAGCGCGGCGAGCTGCTTCTCGTGCTCCTTGGCCTTCTTGCGCAGGTCGGCGACGTCGACGTTGCCGTTCGCGTCGCACTCGACGGCGATGACCCGGAGCCCGGCGATGACCGCGCTCGCGGGGTTGGTCCCGTGGGCCGACACGGGGATGAGGCAGACGTCGCGGTGCCCCTCGCCGCGGGCGGCGTGGTAGGCGCGGACGACGACGAGGCCCGCGTATTCGCCCTGCGAGCCCGCGTTCGGCTGCAGGCTCACCGCCGCGAACCCGGTGATCTCGGCGAGCCAGCGCTCGAGATCCGAGAAGATGCGCGCGTAGCCGGCGGTCTGCGCGGCCGGGGCGAACGGGTGGAGGCGGCCGAACTCCGGCCAGGTGACCGGGAGCATCTCGCTCGTCGCGTTGAGCTTCATGGTGCACGAGCCGAGCGGGATCATGGACTGCGCGAGCGAGAGATCGCGGTTGCGCAGGGTGTTCATGTACCGCAGGAGCTCGGTCTCGCTGTGGTGCCGGCCGAAGACCGGGTGCGTGAGGTAGGCCGACCTGCGGACCAGCCACTCCGGGTCCTCGTCGGGCTGGTGCGCGTCGGGATCGCTGACCGTGATGCCGAACACCGAGGCGAGGTCGATGACGTCGGCGCGCGTGGTGGTCTCGTCCAGCGACACGCCGAAGCTGCCGTCGTGGAAGTCGCGCAGGTTCAGGTGGGCCATCTCGGCGTGGTTGCGCACGGCGGCCGCGTCGACGGGGCGCACGCGCAGGGTGTCGAACACGGGGCCTGGCTCCACGTGCACGCCGCCCGAGAGGAGGGTCTGCCGGAGGCCCGTCGTGAGCGCGTGGATGCGGTCCGCGATGCGGCGGAGGCCGGCCGGGCCGTGATAGACGGCGTACATGCCGGCCATGATGGCGAGCAGCGCCTGCGCCGTGCAGATGTTGCTCGTGGCCCGCTCGCGGCGGATGTGCTGCTCGCGGGTCTGGATCGCCATGCGGTAGGCGAGCTCGCCGGCCGCGTCCTTGCTGACGCCGATGATGCGGCCGGGCAGGCGGCGCGCGTAGTCGGGCTTGGTGCTGACGTAGCCGGCGTGCGGCCCGCCGAAGCCCATCGGGACGCCGAAGCGCTGCGCGCTGCCGACCGCGATGTCCGCGCCGAGCTCGCCGGGCGGCGTGATGCGGGTGAGGGCGAGGAGGTCGGCGGCCATGACGACCAGCGCGCCCGCCGCGTGGGCCTTCTCGACGATGGGGCGGGGATCGAGGATCCGGCCGTCGGTCGTGGGGTATTGAAGGAGCACGCCGCAGACGTCGCTGCCGATCGACGCGGTGGCGACGTCGACGACCTCGACGTGGATGCCGAGGGTGTTGGCGCGGGTCTGCACGACGGCGAGGGTCTGCGGGTGGCAGGCGTCGCTGCACAGGAACCGCGGGCGCGCCGCGTCGTGTCCGTGGCACATGGCCATCGCCTCGGCGGCCGCGGTGCCCTCGTCGAGGAGCGAGGCGCCGGCGAGCGGCAGCCCCGTGAGGTCGGCGACGAGGGTCTGGAAGTTGAGCAGCGCCTCGAGGCGGCCCTGCGAGATCTCCGCCTGGTAGGGCGTGTACTGGGTGTACCAGCCAGGGTTCTCGAGGATGTTGCGCT
The DNA here is from genome assembly GCA_016794445.1 of Myxococcales bacterium. Lineage (GTDB taxonomy): Bacteria > Myxococcota_A > Polyangia > Polyangiales > JADJMO01 > JADJMO01. The sequence goes on along the minus strand of JAEUKC010000244.1, from coordinate 5,541 downwards.
GGATGACCGGCGGCGTGATGCAGTCGTGGTACCCGCAGCCGATGTAGGAGCGGTAGACGCGGTTCTGCCGCGCGATGACGCGCAGCTCCTCGAGCAGCTCGTGCTCGCCGCGCGGGTGCGCGTGCGCGGCGGCGTCGTCGAGCGCGAGCGGTCGACGGAGGCGGATCGAAGAGGGCACGGTGGCCTCGACGAGCGCGTCGAGCGAGGCGTGGCCGGTGGCGGCGAGCATCGCGGCGACGTCGGCCTCGCTCGGGCCGATGTGACGATGGGCGAAGGTGTCCGAGGGATCGAGGAGCGCGCGACGTTCGGCCATGGCGCGCGACTCTGCTCCCTCGGAAAGCGCCCCGCAAGGCGGCCCGCGCAGCGGCTGGATTTTCGCCGTTTCGTCGCCGGCCCGAGACTCGGAGCGGAGGACCGGACAGGGACGCTCCGGGAGCGACCCGACAAATGGCGGAGGGCCTCGACGCGGTGCGACGAGGCCCTCTGCTTTCACCGGGCGCGAGGCCCCGGAACGATCACTGGGTGTTGGTGATCGAGAGCTTCATGTCGCCCTTGGCGCTCAGCTTGAACTTGGGATCGGTCCCCTCCATGGTCAGCGGCCCCTTGAGGTTCACCTCGGTCGTGAAGCCGTCCTTGGCGCGCACCTTCATCGTGCCCTTGAGCGGGATCTTCATGCTGAAGGGCTCCTTGCTCGACTTGGGGCTCGACATGGTGAGCTGGATCGTGAAGACGCCGGCCTCGCCGTCCTTGTCGATCGACTCGAGCTTCACCTCGACGTCGCTGATCTCGGGCTGCTCCTTGCTCTCGTCCATGTCCTTGAAGTGCTCCTCGAGCGCCTTCGCGAGCTTCTCGACCTTGTCGCCGACCTTGATGGCCTTGTCGGGCAAGCCGGTGAGGACCGGGTCGGGCTTGCCGAACGCGCGGTTGGCCTTCAGCACGGCCTCCTCCTCGTCCTTGGGGACCTTCTTGCCCTTCTCGTCGGTGACCAGCGTCTTGCCGTCCTTGGCCTCGAGGATGTAGGTCTTGCCGTCGATCGGGCTCTTCGGCTTCTTCTTCTCCTTGCCGCCCTCGGTCTCGGTCTTCTTCTTCTCGACGTAGGTGACCTTCTCCTTGGTCACGGCCTTGCCGTCGACCGCGAGCACCTCGGTCTTCTTGACCATCGACTCGTTCATGGTCATGTCGACCGTCTGCTTCTTGCCGCCCGCGTCGATGTCGAGGGCCATCTTCATCTCGGAGGTCTCTTTCTCCTCGACCTTGTCGCCGACGGCCGGCGCCTTGGCCTTGAACACGAGGCCGTCTTCCTTCTTGTCGCCCTTCTTGTCGTCGTCCTTGTCGCCCTTCTTGTCTCCCTTGTCGTCGCCCTTCTTGTCGTCCTTCTTGGCCTCTTCTTTCTTGTCGTCCTTCTTGTCTTCCGCCTTCTTGTCACAGGCGGCGAAGGCGAGGGAGGAGATGAGGAACAGCGGAAGGAAACGACGCATGGGGGACCTCCGGGATGGAACGAGCGACGCGCTCGGGCCGCCGAGAAACAGCGAACGGATACGACGGCGGCCGCAGGCTACTACGGACCAGGCCCCTGCGTCGAACCGGGAGCGCGCGAGCCCGTCGACGGTGGCCCCTAGCCCACCGCGGCGATGGCCGCGCGCACGACCTCGCGGACCGGCACCCCGTGCTCCTCGGCGCGGCGGCGACAGTCCTCGAGCTCCGGATGCACGACGCGCGCGAGGTCGTCGCCATCGGCGACCTTCACGCGCACCGAGCCATAGGGCGTGTCCACCTCGACGAAGCGTCGGGGCCGCTCGTGTCGCGTGGCCTCGACGACCCGCACCCCGAGGGAACCCGTGTGCCCGAGCAGGGCGCGCGCGGTGGTCGCCTCGTCTTCGCGACGCACGAGCGCGCACACCTTCAGGGCTGGCCGGCCCTTCTTCATCGTGATCGTCTCGGTCCAGGCGTCGAGCGCGCCCGCCGTGAACAGCGCTTCGATCGCCGTGGCTGCGAGCTCTCCGCTCAGGTCGTCGACGTTGGCCTCGAGGAGCAGGTGGGTCGCCGCGCTCGACTCCTCGAGGGGTTCGCCGAGCACGAGGCGCAGGACGTTGGCGCGGTCGGCGAAGTCCCGCACGCCGGCGCCGTAGCCGACCGAGAGTGGACGCATCGTCGGCCAGCGACCGAACGACGACGGCAGGAGCTCGGTGAACGCCCGGATCAGCGCCGCGCCCGTGGGGGTGACGAGCTCCGCCTCCATGCCGTCGGGGAGCTTGGCGTCGCAGACGGGCAAGCCGCGCATCAGCTCGAGCGCGGCCGGTGCCGGCACGGGGATGGGGCCGTGGGCGCTCCTGGCCCGGCCCTGCCCGAGGGGCAGGGGCCCGACGCTGATCGCGAGCGCTCCCTCGCCCCCCGCGCGCTCCTCGAGCCAGGCGACCCCGGTGGACGCGCCGACCACGTCGACGATGGCGTCGACCGCGCCGACCTCGTGGAAGTGCACGTGCTGCACGCTCGTGTGGTGGACCTTGGCCTCGGCCTCGGCGAGGCGGAGGAACGCGCGACTCGCGAGCTCGCCCACGCGCGGCGAGAGCGGCGCGGACTCGAGCAGCCGGCGAATGGTCGCGTAGTCGCGCTGGGGTTGCCCCTCGTCGACGTGGACGTCGAGCGAACGCGCCGAGATCGCGTGCTTGATGCGCCGACCGAAGTCGAGCCGATAGCCGGTGAGGCCCGTCGCAGCCACCTCGCGCTCGACCGCGTCCCGCGGGACGCCGAGGTCGAGGAGAGCCGCGATGGTCATGTCACCCGCAGCGCCACCGACCGCATCGAAACGCAGCACCTGCCGCGGTCGGTCGACCTGCGTGCGGGGCGCGAACGAGGCACGTGACTCGGGCGCCCACGAGTGGCGGGCCATCCCCGGGTCCGTGGCCTCGCTCGACCCGCTCACCTCGTGGTCGTGGTCGTGGTCGTGACCCTCGTGGCCCATGGCTCGAGCAGGATGAGAGGACCCGAGACCACCTGCGCGCAGCTCGTGGAGCGACGCGGATCAGGCGGCCCTCCGGGGCTCAGGTGTCCTTCTGGTCGCGGAGGCGGGCGGCCTTGCCCTGGAGCTCACGCAAGTAGAACAGGCGCGAGCGACGGACGATGCCCTTGCCGACGATCTCGATCTTGTCGATGCGGGGCGAGAAGGTCGGGAAGACGCGCTCGACGCCGACGTTGAACGAGACCTTGCGCACGGTGAACGTGCTGCGGGCGCCCGCGCGGTGCTGCTTGATCACGAGGCCCTGGAAGACCTGGATGCGCTCCTTGTCGCCCTCGACGATCTTGTAGTGCACCCGCACGGTGTCGCCGGCGCGGAAGGCGGGCAGGTCGGTGCGCTGCTGGGCAGACTCGAGGGCGTTGATCTTGGGATGGGCGCGCATGGCTTTCAGGTCTCCGCGGACAGGGCTGCGACCGATGAGCGGTCGGCCCGAAAGGGGGGCGGTAAAGAAGCACGCACGCCACCCACCGTCAAGCAGCGAGGACACTTTCCTGCGCGCTCCGCGATCCTCTAGCAGAGTCCTGGTGAAGAGCGGCCCGCCCCCCAAGCCTCCGCGTCCCGCGCCTGCCACCGCGCCTGTCACTGGGCGCCCGCCCGCGCCGCCGGCACTCCCCGAGATCCCTCCGCTCACCCAGCCGCCCCCGCGACCGAGCGCGCGACCGCCCGCGCTGCCGAACCGATCTCCCGCGCTGCCGCACGACTTTTCACAGAGCATGCACGGGCACCGGCCCGACCAGACGATGGACCTCGATCCGTTGCCCGACGACACGACCTCGCGACTCGCGCCGCGCATCGGCAACCGCGTCCTGCCCACCCCTGGCGCCGCGGCGCCGGCGCGTCCGATGGGGCCGCGTCCGAAGGGCACGCTCCTGGTCCCCGTGCGTCGCATCGGCACGGTGCGCGTGCCGCTCCCCGAGTACCAGACCGACCTCGCGGCCGGCATGGATCTCGTCGCGGCGATCGAGGGCCCCCTCACCATCGCGCCGTTCGCGCGCGTCCTCGTGCCGACGGGGATCGCGATGGCGCTGCCCCCCGGCTACGAGGGCCAGGTGCGGCCGCGGAGTGGCCTCGCGTGGAGCCGCGGGCTCACCATCCTCAACGCGCCCGGCACCATCGACGCGGACTATCGCGGCGAGATCAAGGTGCTGCTCGTCAACTTCAGCTCGGACAACGCCGAGGTGTTGCCGGGCGAGCGCATCGCGCAGCTCGTGGTCGCGCGCCACGAGCGGATCGACCTGCAGCTGGTCGAGTCGCTCGACGACACCCACCGCGGTTCGGGCGGCTACGGCAGCACGGGTGTCTGACGCCTAGAACACGAGCGACGCGAGCAAGAACGAGAGCGTGATCCCCGAGAACAGGGCGACCGCCAGCACGACGACGATCACGGCCGGGCGCGGGCGTGGACCGAGCAGCTGCTCGACCTTCGCCACGAGTCCGCCCACGAAGTTCGGCGGCGGGCCCGGGGGCTTCGGCGCGTTCCGCGGCGCCGGCACCGGCAGTGGGGTCGCGAGGCGTGGGCCGGTGGTCTCTTGCGAGGCCGGCACCGCGGGGGGCTCCGATTCACCGACCGACGGGAGCGCCGGCGCCGTGCCCGCGCTCCCGCTCGGCGGCGCCGGGAGCTGTTCCAGCGTGGGCTGGGCGGTCCTCGGGAACCGCGGAAGCGGCTCCACCTTGCTCGACTCGAGGACGAGATCGTTCGGGTCGAGCGCCTCGAAGCCGCCCGAGAGATCGGCGCGGATGCTGCTGGTCGCGCCGGCGACCGCGAAGGTGCCGATGACGCTGCCGTCGACGGGCGCGGGCGCGCCGGTGGCGCTCACCCACGCGCCCTCGACGGGCGGCTGCACGTCCTTGGTGGCCTCCTCGGTCTTGCCGCCGAAGGCCGCCTGGATCTCGCGCTTCTGCGCGGCGCGACCGCCGGCCGGGGCACCCCCGGACGACGGCGTCGCGGGCAAGAACGACGGCCGCGAGACCTCGGTCGGCATGATCTCGCGGATGTGCTCGACGAACGAGGCGAGGGCGCTGCCGTCGGGCCGCACGTTGCGCTGCGCGAGGTTGCCCTCGAACGCGCGCACCACGTCGTCGGCGGTGCTCGGGCGCGCATCGGGCCTGCGCGAGAGCAAGCGCATCACGACGTCCGACAGCGCGGGGTCGACGCCCTTGCGCACGCTCTTCGGCGGCTCCACCTCGAGCGCGCGGATGGCCTGGATGGTGTCGATCTCGGTCGCGCGCCGGAACAGCCGCTTGCCCGTGAGGAGCTCCCACGCGACGATCCCGAGCGAGAACAGATCGGCGCGTGCGTCGATCCTGGCGTCGGGGTCGAGCTGCTCGGGGGCGAGGTAGCTCGCCTTGCCCTTCACGTGCCCGGCCCGGGTCATCGTGTGCTCGTTGACGCCCTTGGCGATGCCGAAATCGAGCACCTTCACGAGGCCGCTGTCGGTGACGAACAGGTTGTGCGGCGAGACGTCGCGGTGCATGAGGCCCATCGGCGTGCCCTGCTCGTCGACCGCGGTGTGGGCCGCGTGGAG
>JAEUKC010000402.1:0-4333 GCA_016794445.1 Myxococcales bacterium | reverse complement strand
GAGCTCCCGCCGGACCTGAGCGCGCGCGAGGTCGTCGAGCTCGGCCTGGTCGGCTGGCGCAAGGCCGTGGACCGCCACGCCGAGCTCACCGCGCTCCTCGCCGACCACCACCACGACGACGCGCTGCTCGCCGAGCAGGCCGCCCTCGACGAGACCATCGCCCACCTCGGCGGCTGGGACCGCGGCCACGTCGCGCTGGATCTCCTGCAGCGCCTCGACGTGCGCGACCCCGAACGCGCCGTCGGCCCCCGCAGCGGTGGCGAGCGGCGCCGGATCGCCCTCGCCCAGCTCCTCGTCTCCCAGCCCGACGTCGCCATCCTCGACGAGCCCACCAACCACCTCGACGCCGACACCGCCGGCTGGCTCGAGGGCTACCTCGCCGACGACTACCCGGGCGCGGTCATCCTCGTCACCCACGACCGCTACTTCCTCGAGGCGATCGTCGATCGCATCCTCGAGCTCGATCGCGGCGAGCTCACCGAGTACCTCGGCGGCTACTCCGACTACCTCGAGCTCAAGGCCGAGCGCCTCGCCCACGAGGAGCGCACCGAGCAGAACCGCCGCAACGTGCTGCGGTGCGAGCGCGAGTGGCTCTCCCGCGGTCCGAAGGCGCGCACCACCAAGCAGAAGGCCCGCATCCAGCGCGCGCACGCGCTCATCGCCGAGACCCCGGCCGACGCCGGCCGCGACGCCGAGGTGGTCCTCGCGGCGAGCGTCACGCGCCAGGGCAAGCGGGTGCTCGAGCTGAACCAGGTGGTGCTCCGCCAGGGCGGGCGCCTCCTCAACCACCCCATCGATCTGCACGTCCACGGCGGCGACCGCATCGGCATCCTCGGCCCCAACGGCTGCGGCAAGACCACCCTGCTCCGCGCGATCCTCGGCGAGCCGCTGGTCGCGTCGGGCGAGCTGATCGTCGGTCGCAACACCAAGATCGGCTACCTCGACCAGGCGCGCGCCAACCTCGACGACGACAAGTCGATCTACGACGACGTCAAGGGCGTCGGCGCCACCACCGTGGTGCTCGGCAAGGAGTCGTACGATCTGCGCACCTACCTCGAGCGCTTCCTGTTCCCCGCGGACAAGCAGCGCCAGAAGGTGGGGTCGCTCTCCGGCGGCGAGCGCGCGCGCGTGGCCCTCGCCAAGATGCTGCGCGAGGGGGCCAACATGCTCCTCTTCGACGAGCCCACCAACGACCTCGACCTCTCCACCCTCTCCGCGCTCGAGGAGCTGCTCGTCGGCTACGACGGCTCGGTGCTCGTGGTCACGCACGACCGCGCGTTCCTCGACCGCGTGGCCACCTCGGTGCTGGCCTTCGCCCCCGAGGGAGACCGGTCGCGCGTCGAGCAGCACGGCGGCGGCTATTCCGACTACGTCGCGCACCGCAAGGAGCGCGAGGCCAGCGCGGCCGCCACGGCCGTCGTCGAGGCCCAGCGCAGCAAGCCGCCGCCGAAGGCCGAGGCCAAGAAGCTCACCTACGGCGAGCGCCTCGAGCTCGAGTCGATCCTCGAGAAGATCGACGCCGCCGAGCAGAAGGTCGCCGCGTGCGAGGCCGCCGTCGCCGATCCCACCCTCTATTCGAGCCGCGGCCACGAGGTGCCCCAGCGCACCGCGGAGCTCGCCGCCGCGAAGGCCGAGGCCGCGCGCCTGCTCGCCCGCTGGGAAGAGCTCGAAGCCAAGCGCGAGGGCTAGCGACCGAGCGGAGCGAGTGAGCATCGGCCGCCTCCATGGGCGGCCGACAGAGAATCTCGAGGGTCACTTCGGCGGGTCGGACTTCAGCGTGATCGTGAGCGGGTCGTTGGTGTATCCGCACCCTGCCCATGGACAGCCGCGCGCGCGGCACACCTGCCGCGGCGTGCTCCACCCGACGTCGGGAAAATCGTGGTGGGTCTGCTCGACGCAGAAGCAGTAGGTCGACGCCATCCAGGTCTTGGTGGTGCCCGGCTGCACCTTCGCGTCGAGCAGCTTCACGTTGGCCGACGAATCGCACGGCAACACGTAGCCCGCGGAGAGTCGCACCCGGATCGCCTTCGGACCCACCATCACGAGCGTGACCGGCGAGGGCGGCGGAGGCGGGAACGGCCAGGGGATCGCCGCGACCGCCGCGTCCGCCGTGAGCGGGGCAGCGAGGAGCAGCAGCGCGGCCCACGATCGCATGCCCCGATCGTACTCCTCCCGGAGACCGCGCGCCCGTGGATGGGCTAGTCTCGCGGGCGCCATGACCGCCCAGCTCATCGACGGGAAAGCCATCGCCGAGGTCGTCCGCCGCGAGGTCGCCGCCGGCGTCGCTGCGTTCAAGGAGAAGCACGGGCGCGTCCCCGGCCTGCACGTGATCCTCGCCGGCGAAGACCCGGCGTCGGCCGTCTACGTGCGCAACAAGGAGAAGGCGGCCAAGGAGGTCGGCATGGCGGGCGAGGTGCATCGGCTGCCCGCCACCGTGTCGCGCGAGGAGCTCCTCGATCGCATCCGCGTGCTCCGCGAGGATCGCTCCGTCGACGGCATCCTGGTCCAGCTCCCGCTGCCCAAGGGCCTCCCCGAGGACGAGATCCTCGACGCCGTCCCCGCCGACAAGGACGTCGACGGCTTCCACCCGCTCAACGCCGGTCTGCTCGCCTCCGGCCGCCCCGGCGGCATGGTCCCGTGCACGCCGTTCGGCAGCATGCGCCTCATCGACGAGGCGGCCAAGACCCTCCCTGGCTTCTCCCTCGTCGGCGCGCACGCGGTCGTCGTCGGCCGCAGCAACATCGTGGGCAAGCCGATGGCGCAGCTGCTCCTCGCGCGCCACGCCACGGTCACCATCGCGCACTCGCGCACCAGGGATCTCGCCGCGATCTGCCGCCAGGCCGACGTGCTCGTCGTCGCCGTGGGCAAGGCCGATCTGGTCGGCAAGGACCACGTCAAGCCGGGCGCGATCGTCATCGACGTCGGGATGAACCGCCGCGACGTCGACGGAAAGTCCAAGCTCTGTGGCGACGTCGACTTCGCGGGCGCCTCCACCGTCGCGGGCGCCATCACGCCGGTGCCGGGCGGCGTCGGCCCGATGACCATCGCCATGCTCCTCGCCAACACGCTGAGGGCCGCCGAGCGCCACGGATGACCCCGTGACCGACGCAGGTGCCGAGCGCGGGATCGCGCCGACCGAGGCGCTGCCGGCCGGGCTCCCGTCCATCGGGGCCGTGATCGGCGCGCGCTTCGAGATCCTCGGGCTGCTCGGCGCCGGGGGCATGGGCGCGGTCTACCGCGCGCGCGACCGCGAGCTCGACGAGCTCGTGGCGCTCAAGGTCCTCCTGCCCGAGGCCGCCGACGACCCCGACGCGGTCGCGCGGTTCTTCCGCGAGGTGCGGCTCGCGCGGAGGGTCACCCACCCCAACGTCGCGCGCACGTTCGACGGCGGCCGCGACGGCGCGCTGCGCTTCCTCACCATGGAGCTGGTCGAGGGCCCTTCGCTGCGCGGCCGCTGGCCCGAAGATTCCCGCCCACCGCTGCCCGAAGTCCTGCGCATCGGCGCCGAGATCGCGCGCGGGCTCGCCGCGGCCCACGCGGCCGGCGTCGTGCACCGCGACCTCAAGCCCGACAACGTGCTGGTCGAGCGCACGCGGGAGGCGAGCAGCGGCGCGGCGCTCGGCGAGCGCATCGTGCTGACCGACTTCGGCATCGCACGCGCGCACGTCGCCGGCCACGTCCACGAGACGGTCGCGCTCGTAGGCACCCCCCAGTACATGGCGCCCGAGCAGCTGCGCGGCGAGACCGTCGATGGTCGCGCCGACGTGTACGCCCTCGGCCTCCTCCTGCACGAGCTGCTCACCGGCCGCCCCGCGTTCGACGGGAGCGCCGCCACCACCGCCGCCCGCGCCCTCGGCACCGCGACCCCGAAGCCGGTGCGCGCCCTCGCGCCCGAGGTGCCCGAGGCGCTCGCCCAGCTCGTCGCCGAGCAGCTCGCGCCGAACCGCGAGGATCGCCCCGACGCGCAGCGCACCCTCGATCGCCTCGACACCATGCGCGGCACGGCCTCGCCCCTCGATCGCGCGCCACAGGTCCCGCGGCTCTCCGCCGATCTGCTGCAGCGCGCGCGGAGCTTCACGCCCCGCACCCTGTCCCTGCACGCCCTCGAGGCCCACGACCCGGGCGCGCGCGCGCTGGCGCAGGATCTCTCCGCGGCGATCGGCGATGCCGTCACCGCGATCTCCTCGCTCAAGGTCCTCCCGCCGAACAGCCCGCTCGAGCCGGAGCTCGCGGTCTCGGGTTCGGTCGCCCTCGAGGGCGCGCGCGCGAGCGTGCGGCTGCGCCTCGTCGACGCCGCGCGGCACACGATCGCCTGGGCCGAGCGCCTCGAGGG
>JAEUKC010000225.1:0-36936 GCA_016794445.1 Myxococcales bacterium | reverse complement strand
AGCACGTCCTCGTCGTACGAGGCGCTCCCGCTCTCGACCGCCGCGCGCCCGTCGATCAGCGCCTCTGCCGCGTCGACCACGATGTCCGCCTTGCGCCACATCTCAGGCATGCCGAGGGCGTGGCCGATCGTGGCCTGGCTCTCGATCAGCGTCACCGGCCACAGCGAATACGCCCGGACGCCGTCGGCGGCGTGCTCGGCCGCGAGGCCCGCGGTCACCAGCGTCATGCCGAACTTCGAGATCATGTAGGCGGTGTGGCCGGCCGCCGCCGCCGGCACGATGGGCGGCGACATGTTGATGACCACGCCCCCGCCGCGCCGGACGAAGTGCGGGATGCACGCCCGCGAGAGCAGGAACGCCGCGCGCGCGTTCACCTGCATGACCAGATCGAACCGGGTCGCGGGCGTGTCGGCGATGGGGTGCCAGTAGAGCGCGCCCGCGTTGTTCACGAGCACGTCCACCCCGCCGAAGCACTCCTCGGCCGCCCGGACCAGCGCCTCGAGCGCGGAGGCGATCCGCACGTCGGTGCGCACCGCGAGCGCCTCACCCCCCGCCGCCTCGATGGCCTCCACCGTCTCGCGGAGGGTGCCCGGCAGCCGCGGATCGGGGTCCATCGTCTTGGCCGCGACCACCACCTTCATCCCCCGCGAGGCGAGGCGCAGGGCGAGGGCCCGGCCGATGCCGCGGGAGGCCCCCGTGATCAAGGCAACCTTGCCGGAAAGCTCCATCGGGGGACTCTCGTCAGGGCCCGCGCGCGCGGCAAGGCAGAGTATGCTCGCGCCGCGTGACGGCACCCATCTTCCGGTTCAACCAGCAGCGGGACGATCTCGTCCAGACCGTCGTGGAGCGCGTGGTCGCCGAGGCGCGCGACCCGGTGCTCTTGCTGAACGACGCGGCCTACCACGAGCTCCGGCGCCTCGACGCGGCGGGCAAGGACTCGTCGCGCTGGCGCAAGCTCGCGCGGAGCCTCGGTGGGCTCGACCACCACGCCGCGCGACAGCGCCTGCGCGAGCTCGCCGACGAGCACGCCCGCGACGTCGACGGCAACTTCGACCCGCGCGTGTACGCCTTCGCGAGCCGGGTGCTGCCGGTCGGGCTCTCGATCCTCCTGCGGCCGCAGGTGCTCAAGGAGCGCGGCCTCGGCGACGTCCTGCGCGGCAACGCCCTCGCCGAGCGCATCCGCACGAGCGGGCCGATCGACCGCATCCAGCGGCTCGCCGAGCGCGGCACCGTCGTCTACGTGCCGACCCACCTCTCGAACCTCGACTCGCCGGTGTTCGCGTACGCGCTCGAGAGCGCGCGCCTGCCGCCCGTCACCTACGGCGCGGGCAAGAACCTGTTCACGAACCCGATCCTGTCGTTCTTCATGCGCAACCTCGGCGCCTACCGCGTCGACCGGCGCCTCCGCCACGAGCTCTACAAGCTGGTGCTCAAGGCGTACTCCTGCATCCTCATCGAGCGCGGCTTCCACTCGCTGTTCTTCCCCGGGGGCACGCGGTCGCGCAGCGGCGGCGTCGAGCGCAAGCTCAAGCTCGGCCTCGCTGGTACCGGCCTCGAGGCCTTCATCCGCACCGGGCAGCGGGTGTTCTTCGTCCCCGCGACGATCAACTACATGCTGACCCTCGAGGCCGAGACCCTGATCGACGACCACCTCAAGGACGCCGGCAAGGCGCGCTACATCATCGAGGACGACGAGTCGACGCGCCTCGGCCGCATCACCCAGCTCGTCAACCAGCTGGCCCACATGGAGGGCAGCTGCGCGGTGCGCTTCGGGGAGCCGGTCGATCCGTTCGGCAACGTCGTCGACGATCGCGGCGAGTCCTACGATCGCCAGGGGCGGCAGGTCGATCCGCGCTCGTACGTGGTGGGCGACGACGGCCAGGTGCGCCAGGACGGCAACCGCGACGGCCAGTACACCCGCGAGCTCGGAGAGGTCGCGATGGAGCAGTACCTCCGCGACACCGTGGCGATGACCACCCACGTCGTGGCGACCGCGGCGTTCTCGCGGCTCCGCGCCGCGCACGGCGGCAAGGACCTGTTCGCGCTCGTGCGCCGCGCCGACGAGACGATCGTCCCTCGCGCCGACATGCTCACCGAGATCGAGGGCGTGCAGGCGCGGCTCGCCGACCTCGATCGCCGCGGGGCGATCCAGCTGTCCACGGCGGTGCGCGGCGCCACGGCCTCCGAGCTGCTGGGCGAGGCCGAGCGCGCGCTCAACGGCTACCACGCGAACCCGGTGCTGCACACGCAGGGCGAGGGGGTCGCGCTGCTCGACCCGAAGGTGCTGCTCTACTACCAGAATCGCCTCGCCAACCACGGCGTCGGCTGGATCGGAGGCGTGCGATGAACCACGTTTCGGTGGTGGGCGGCGGCGCGTGGGGCATCGCGCTCGCGACGGCGGCGGCGCGCGGCGGCGCCGATGTGCTCCTGCACACACGGCGCGAGGGCGAGGCCATCGCCGGGGTACGCCGCACGCGCTCGCTGGCGGAGGCGGCCAAGCACGCGCGGCTCGTGCTGCTCACGGTACCGAGCGCCCACGTGCGCGAGGTCGGGCGAGCCCTGGGCGCGCACCTCGACGGCCACCACCTGCTGGTGCACGGGGTCCGCGGCCTCGCCGCCGTGCCCTCGCGAACGCCCTCGTTCGAGGGGGAAGACCTCGTGACCCTCTCGAGCGTGCTGCGCGAAGAGACCCCGGTGCGCAGGTTCGGCGCGCTCGGCGGGCCGGTGCTCACCGGCGAGCTCTCGCGGGGAGAACCGTGCGTGATGGTGGTCGCCTCGCACTACACCGAGGTGCTCGCGGCGGTGCGTTCGGCCTTCGCCGGCAGCTTCATGCGCATCTACACCACGCCAGATCTCGTGGGGCTCGAGTGGGCGTCGGCGCTCACGGGCATCCTGGCGGTCGCGATCGGGTTCGCGCGCGGGGCCGGCGTCGGCGCGGGCCTCGTCTCGGCGTTCGCCATCCGCGGCGTGCACGAGGCGGCGCGCATCGCGGTCGCCGCCGGCGCCGAGGAGCGCACGTTCACCGGCCTCGGCGGCTTCGGCGATCTGCTCGCGGCGATCGGCGAGGAGGATCGGCCCGAGGTGCGCCTCGGCCTCGCGCTCGCGCGTGGCGAGGAGCCGGCGAGCGCGATCGCGGCGCTCGGCGAGCGCATCGAGGCGCTGTCGCTCGCGCCGCGGGTGGCCGAGTTCGCCGCGCGGCACGGCGTCGTGGCGCCGATCCTCGACGCGGTCGCACACGGCCTCTTCGCCCAGAAGAACGCCCCCGAGATCATCAGCACGCTGATGACCGCGCCGATGACCGGCGGCGCCTAGAAGCCCTTGCTGCGCAGGTGGCCGACCACGTCGGTGTAGAACTGCAGGTGGTCCCACTTGTTGCCGACGCCGGGTGCGTCGCCGAGCAGGTGGCCCATCTCGTCGAGGTGGTCGGCGGGGATGCACCCGAGGAACGTGCCGTGCTTGGCGTCGACCACGCGCACGAGGCCGTCGTTCGGAACGTTGGCGAGCCCGTTCGCGGTGACGGACTCGGGGATCTTCAGCAGCGGATCGGTCGTGTCGAGCGTGGCCTTCCACTTGGTGACGAAGGCGGGAGCGTCCGCCGTGACGCACGCGGACCCGCCGTCGCTCAGCGCGGTGCGACCGGCGATCGAGTAGTAGGAGACGCCGGGCATGTCGGGGTAGGCCGAGGCGAAGTCCGCGACCGCGGGCTTGGTGAACTGCAGGAACCCGCGGATGAGCGAGGTCTTCTCGCCCGCCGCGCTCCAGAGCGCGCCGCCCACCAGCTTGGCGAGCGCGTCGACGACGTCCTTGAAGCGATCGTCGGTCACGAGCTTGGCCGCGATGTCGGCGATGGGAGCGCCGCCGTGGGGCGTCCCGATGGTCACCACCGACGCGACGAGATCGGGGCGCTCGTGCGCGACCACCCGCGCGTCGAGACCACCCTGCGAGTGTCCGATCAGGTTGACCTTGGCCGCCCCCGTCTTGACGAGGATCTCCTTGACCCGCGCGAGGAGCTCGAGCCCGCGCGTGGTCGAGTCGTTGAACGGATCGACGGCGGGCGTGAACACCTGCGTCTCGCCGCGCTTCGCGAGGTCGTCTTTGACGCCGTAGAAGTAGGTGATGAAGCCGATGCCGGCGAAGTCCTCGAAGCCGAAGAACCCGTGCGCGAGGACGATCGGGTAGGGCGGGCCGAGCGGCTTGGTCGTGTCCGAGCCAGCGTCGGACGCACCCCCGTCGAGCGCGCTGTCGACCACCGCCGTGTCGGTCGGGGTCGCGCTGTCCTGCGCGTTGGGGTCGGTGTCGGCCCGGAAGACCTTGCCGTCGTCCTCGGCGCCGCCGGTGCCGCTGCAGCCCACGGCGAGGGCGAACGAGGCAGCGAGGAGCAAGCGGCGCATGGCCTGTCATCGTCCCGCCATTCGCGGCCCTGTCAACGCATTCTCGTCGTCAGTCGCCGGTGGTGAAAGTGGTGCGATAGAGGAGAGCCTTGTCGCCGGCGGTCCCCCGGAACGTGACCGAGTACTGGGTGCGCGGCGCCAGCGCGGCCTTGGGGATCACGTGGACCTCGCCGGCGCGCACGAGCTTCGCGGGGTCGTTGTCCTTGGTGAGGACGACGATGGGGATCTGCCCCAGCGGGCCGTACACCTTGACGTCGATCTTGGTGAGCGAAGGGTTGCCGACCCACGAGATCGGCGAGCCGACCTCGGTCGAGCCCGGCATCGGGTTCGGCGTCTCGTGATCGGCGCGGAACGCGCGGGGCACGTTGGCAGCGCCGTCGGGGGGCCACACCACGGGGACGGCGCTCGGCACGCTCTTCTTCGGCCTGCCGAAGTCGAACGTCGCGCAGCTGGCGGTGCCGCCATAGCCGAAGACCGTGCTCTCCGCGCGGAGGAAGAACGGGCGGTGGTAGACGCTGTTCATGAAGCCGCGCCAGTCCATCACGGCGGCGCTGCCGACGAGCGTGGCCATCACCTCGCCGCTCGGTTCGAGGGTGAACTTCGCGGCGGCGAGGCGGTCGGTGACCGTCACACCGGTGAAGCCGGCGTTCCCCTTCACCTCGGTGTGCGAGAAGATCCGGTTGAGGTCCACGTAGGTGCAGTGGGCCTGCGCGGCGGCGGTCGCCCTTGGATCGCACGAGAGCGGCGGGAGACCCACGTAGGCGCGCACGGTGGCGATGGCCACGCGCGCGGCCTGGGCGTCGGAGGATTCGCCCGCGCAAGCGAGCCCGACGTCCGTCGGGACGACTTGCCCTTCGATCACGATGTTGGCCTGCTCGTCCGGAGGGTCGACGGTGCCCGTGCACGCGGCGAGGGAGAGGGCGAGCGGCACGAAGAGGTGTGTCCGCATGCCAGGAACAACGGACCGCCTCTCCAGGCCTTGAGGAGATTCCTGGCGATCGAACCAGGACACGACGCGATGCGCCGTAACCGCGTCGTAACCGCCGCCTCGTAGCTTGTGGCCGCGATGCCCGACACTCCCAAGCTCGACAGTGGCGACACCGCCTGGCTGCTCGTCTCGACCGCGCTCGTCCTCCTGATGACGCCAGGGCTGGCGCTCTTCTACGGCGGCATGGTCCGCAAGAAGAACGTCCTCTCCACGTTCATGCACTCGCTGTTCAGCCTCGCGGTCGTGAGCGTGCAGTGGGTGCTGTTCGGCTACTCGCTCGCCTTCGGCGCCACGCACAAGGGGTTGATCGGGGGCCTCGAGCTGAGCTTCCTCAAGGGGGTCGCGTGGCAGCAGAAGGGCTCGGTGCCGCACCTCGGGTTCATGGCGTTCCAGATGATGTTCGCCGGCATCACGCCTGCGCTCATCTCGGGTGCGTTCGCCGAGCGCATCCGCTTCGGCGCGTACGCCCTCTTCGTCGTCCTCTGGTCGACGCTGGTCTACGACCCGGTCGCACACTGGGTGTGGGCCGACGGCGGCTGGCTCATGAAGATGGGCGCCCTCGACTTCGCGGGGGGCACCGTCGTGCACCTCACCGCCGGCATCTCGGCGCTCGTGTGCGCGAAGCTGATCGGCAAGCGGCTCGGCTACCCGGGGCCGGGGATGATCCCCCACAACCTCACGATGACCCTCACCGGCGCGGGGCTGCTCTGGTTCGGCTGGTTCGGCTTCAACGCCGGCAGCGCGCTCGTGGCCGGGCAGTCCGCGGCCCTCGCGCTCGTCACCACCCACGTCGCCGCCTCGGCGGGTGCGCTCGGTTGGCTCGCCGTCGAGACCAAGCACCGCGGCAAGCCCTCCGCGCTCGGCGCTGCTTCCGGCATCGTCGCGGGCCTCGTCGCCATCACGCCCGGCGCCGGCTACGTCGCGCCGTGGGCATCGATCGTCATCGGCTTCCTCGCCGGCGTGGTCTGCTACCTCGCCGTGCTGCAGAAGAACCGGTTCGGCTACGACGACGCGCTCGACGTGTTCGGGGTGCACGGGGTCGGCGGCATGCTCGGCGCGCTGCTGACCGGCGTGTTCGCGCAGAAGGCGCTCAACGCCACGGGCAACGACGGCGCCGCGTTCGGCAACGTCAAGCAGCTCGGCGTCCAGGCGCTGGGCCTCGTCGCAGCCGGGACCTACGCGGTCGTGGTGACCGTGGTGATCTGGAAGGTCATTGGGTGGATCACGCCGATGAGAGTGGCGGAACCGGACGAACGAGAAGGTCTGGACGTGAGCCTCCACGGCGAAGAGGGGTACGTGAACTGACCACCACGACGCACGTGCGCGGCGCATCTCCCACGAAAATTCGCGAGAGTGCGCCAAAGCATCCGTCCTTGGGCGATACTTGGAGGATGCGCGGACGCTTCCTCCTCTCCTTTGGTGTCGCGATGTGGCTCGGTTGTTCGCCGGCGAACAGCACGACAGAAGAACCCGGGCCGGGCACTGACACCGGCGGTGGCGAGTCGTCCACCGACGAGACCGGCACCGGATCCGACACGGGCGGAGGCGGCGGGGACGGCGCCACCGACGGCGGTGACGAGACCATCGTGTTCGACGCAGGCGACGACACGCTGCCGAGTTTCGACACCGGGGGCGACGGCGCGACGGGCTGCACGATCGCGGGTTGCGGCTCCGACAGCGACTGCGACGGGATCGCCGACAGCGTCGAGGGGCGCTTCGCGACCGGCGGTCCGACGGACACCGACAAGGACGGCACGCCCGACTACCTCGACGCCGACAGCGACGACGATGGCATCCCGGACAAGCTCGAGTGGCGCGCGACGGGTTGCGCCACCGGGCCGTTCGCCGACGACAACGACGCCGACGGCGACGGCATCCCGAACTTCCAGGACACCGACAGCGACGGCAACGGCTACCCCGACAAGAACGAGGCGTGCCCGCCGCCCACCGTGCTGACCGCGCTCGGGATGCCGGCGTGCACCGAGCCCTACGACTTCGACGGCGATGGCGTCCCCGACTACCTCGACTTCGACAACGACCACGACTCGAGCAAGGTCGCCAAGACCATCGGCCTCGACGACAAGGTGGAGCTCGCCGACAACACGGGCAAGTACGTCGGCCTCATCGACACCGACGGCGACGGCATCCCCGATCTCTACGACCGCGACTCGGACAACGACGGCATCGCCGACCTCGACGACGGCATCACCGACCCGGACGGCGACGGCAAGCCGAGCTTCCGCGACACCGACAGCGACGGCGACGGCGTCGGCGACGTGTGCGAGGCGCGCGCCAAGGCCTCGTTCACGTCGGCCGATCTCGACAAGCCGGTGCTCGACACCGACGGCGATGGCGTCCCCGACTACCTCGATCGCGACTCCGACAACGATCTCCTCGCCGACGGCAAGGAGGACGTGAACGGCAACTGCGGCGTCGACGCGGCCGAGACCGATCGCCTCAAGGGCGACACCGACGGCGACGGCGTGAGCGACCTCGTCGAGACCGCGCTCGAGGGCGTGCCCTGCGCGAAGGACGCGACCTGCTCGCCCGCCAAGAAGGGCAAGTTCTACTTCATCGAGCCCTACTCCAAGGACGGCTCGGCGAAGCCCTCGCCCACGTCTTCGAAGCTCGCGCTCAGCACCAAGCTGAATCGCGGTGACGTCGCCTTCATCGTCGACACGACGGGCTCGATGGGCGGCACGATCACCGGCCTGCGCACCAGCCTGTCGACCACCATCATCCCCGCGCTCAAGGCGAAGATCCCCGACCTCGGCATCGGCGTGGCCGGGCACGACGACGTCCCCTATGGCAGCTACGGCTACGCGAGCTCGGGGGACCAGGCGTTCTACCTCGCGGGCGGCGCCAGTGGTTACGTCACGACCGTGACGGCGACCTCGCAGACGGCGGCCAACTCACTCGTGACCCACTACGGCGGCGACGGGCCCGAGAGCAACGTGCTCGCGATGTACAAGGCCCTGACCGGCGCCGCGATCACCTGGCCCGGCGGCTCGCTCGCGGCGGACTCTCCCCCGGCCGGCACGTTCGGCGCGATGCGGTTCCGCTCGGACGCGCTGCCGATCGTGATGAACCTCACGGACATCAACGGGCACAACGGCAAGTACGCCCTCGACAAGACCGCGACCTCTTACAGCGCGACCTACACGGACACGTACTCGTTCGCGACCTACAACATCGACGACCTGGTCACCCAGTTCAACACGATCGGCGCCAAGTTCCTGGGCGGCGCGGCCGACGGCGGCAGCCGCTGCCACACCACCTACTGCCCCTACGGGTTCCTCTCGTACATCGCCGACAAGACGGCCTCGTACGCTCCTCCCTCGGCGTTCGCTGGCGGCACCTGCCAGACCGGCGTCTCCGGTGCGACCGTCGCGGCCGATGGACCCATCGTCGGCGGCGTCCGGCAGTGCCGCCTGGTCTTCAGCTTCAACAGCGCCGGATCGGGCCTCGCGACCAGCGTCGTCGACGGCGTGTCCGCGATCCTCAACTCCATCAAGTTCGACGTCTACGTCCAGGCCTACAACGACGCCGCGGCGACGGTCGACGTCGTCGGCAGCTTCATGTCGAAGGTGGAGCCCGACCCGCTCGGCGGCACCGACCCGTCGCTCGGCACCTGCGTCACCTTCCCGTCGACCCAGCTCGCCGACAACTTCACGGGCCCGAAGGCCCTCGTGAAGGCGGCCGACAGCGTCAACGACACGATCAAGCAGGTGAACCCCGGTTCGCTCTACTGCTTCAACGTGACGCCCAAGGAGAACACCACCGTGGTGCCCGGCACGGACGTGAAGACGTTCAAGGCCTGGCTCAAGGTGCTCGCCATCAAGCCGACCGGCGGCACCCTCGGCCTCGGCGCCGATCGCGAGGTGCTGTTCGTCGTCCCCCCGACGCTGAACTGACATGCTCGCTCCCTGCCCGACCTGCCGGCGCCACGTCGACGTGGCGCCGGGACCCTGCCCGTTCTGCACGGCTCCTCACGCCACACTGGCACCCCGGTCGCTCCGGGCCTTCGCGGGCCTTCGGCCGACCCGCAAGGCCGCGACTCTCCTCGCCTCGCTGGCGATTGTGGGCTGCAGCGGCGCCGACGAGACGAGCACTCCCACCCCCGACGCGGGGACCGACACGGTGGCGGACGTCTCGACCGACACTGCCTCCGCCGACACCGCGACCGACACCGCCAAGGCGGACAGCAGCACGACCGAGAGCAGCACCGACGCGACCAGCGACGCGGCGGACACGACGGACGTCGCCGACTCCATCACCGACAGCGGCTTCTTCCCCCCGTACGGGCACCCACCGTGGGATGGCGCGCTGGTCTAGCCTTCGCGTTCGCAGAATCCGTTCTCGGACGCGGGACCCTGATCGTAGACTCGCTCCGTGCGCGCCATCTCCATCCCGCTGTTCGTCCTCGCTCTCTGCGCGTGTGGCCCGTACGGGTGCGGCCCTGGGGCCCCTCCACCGAAGGCGGCCGACCCGGAGCCTGCCGCGTCCAGCGACGCGCCGCCCAAGGGCTCGGTCTACGGCGGCACGCTCGCGCCGGTGGACGTGAAGAAGGCGCTCGTCGCGCGCAAGGAGGACGTGAAGGCCTGCTACCACGCGCTCCTCGAGAAGAACAACAAGGCGAGCGGCAAGGTGGTGCTGCGCTTCACGGTCGGCGAAGATGGAGTCGTCGAGGAGGTCGTGACCATGAACGGCACCTCGCTGCCCGACGAGACCGCCAAGTGCATCGGTGACGTGGTGAAGTCGATCAAGTTCCCGAAGCCTAGCGGTGGCAAGGCCACCATCACCTACCCTTGGGAGTTCACCGCGGAGTGAGTCCGCGCCGACGGCGCACCAAGAGGGCGCCGAGCGCGAGCAGCGCGGCGCTGCCGAGGCCCGCGACCCGCTGCTTCGATCGCGCGAACGTGGAGGTGGGCGGGTCGCCGCCGCACCCGTAGATCGGCGGCTCGAGCTGGACCGTCTGCACGACGCTGTTCGGGTCGCCGCCGTTCTTGAGGACGTCGATGTCGGAGGTGCCACGGGCCTTCGTGCTGTCGACCTTCTCGGTCGCCATCTTGTCGAGCGCGGCGATCAAGGTGGGCTCCTCGTAGGCGACGAGGCCGCGCGCCCGCATGTTCTTGCCGAACTCGGTGTTCACGGTGCCGAGGCCGCCCGCGATGCCCGTGGTGTGGCAGACGCGGCAGGGGGGCTCGACCTTCGCCACGAGGCGCGCCTTGATCGCGGGGGGGAAGTTCGGGGTCGCTCCGGCGCCGCGCGCCAGGACCAGCGAGAGGACCACGAGCAGGGCGGACGAGAGGGTGCGCATGCTGGGCTCCTACAGGTAGACGTGCATCTGGGCGAGGAGGGTCGTGGCCTTGCTCCTCGTGTCGCCGGCCGGCACCGACTGGTAGATCCCGTCGAGCCGCAGATCGGCGTGGGGCGCGAGGAACCACACGAGCGAGAGCCAGCCGCCGATGGCCGTCCCACTCGTCGAGGGTCGCTTGAGCGCCTCGCCCGTCAGCATGACGTGGATCCCTTGCACGGGCTCGAGATCGGCCTGGAAGAAGCCGACGAACCCGGAGCCGAGTGTGTCGCCGATCGCCTTCTGCAACACCGCGTCGCCTTCGACCAGGAGCACCAGCGGCTTGACCGGCGCGATGCGGAGGAACGCGCCGTAGCCGTGGCGGGTCGCCTCCTTGCCCAGCGTCGGGTCGACCGAGGCGCGCAGGAACAGCGCGCTGACGCCCGCGGCGGCGCGCTTGGTGAAGGCGTGTTCGTAGTAGCCGACGAACCCTTGCTCGCGGTACAGATCGGGGCGCAGCTGCAGGTTGCCGACGACGGCCATCAGCTCGGCGCGATGCTCGCCGGCCGCATACGACACGGCGACGCCGTGTTGTTGCCCCTCGTTGACGTCCGTGCGGAAGGTCTTGCGGACCCAGAGCGTGTGCTCGTTGCCGCGGATGCCGAACGGCAGGTTGAGGCGGCCCGCGCGCACGAGCCACTCGCGGTCGGCGCCGAGATCGACGCCGAGCCAGTGCTCGCGCGAGACGAGGTTGTTCTCCTTCCGCGTCGTGACCCAGGTGGGCGCGCCGCCCTCGTGCAGGAAGCCGAGGCTCCCGTGCGCGCGGAACCGGTCGACCGTGATCTGGGTGCGGAGATCGGCCTGCATCTGCAGGAACCGGGGGTCGGGTTGCTTCGGTGCCCCGTTGATGTGGGTGAGCAGGTAGCCGTTGCGGATGCTGCCGCCGAAGAGCAACCAGTCGGGCGTGTCGACGCCCCAGAACAGCTTGCCCTTGCTCGTGTCGGTGGCGGGGGTGCCCCACTGGAAGCGCATGAGCTTGTCGCCGCGCGCGCGCCCGCCGTTGGTGAGCAGGCCCGAGCCCGAAGGGTCCGCGTGGCAGCCGCCACACTGGGTCGCCCCGTGGCGGAGCATCCACGGATAGGCGCTGGCGGTTCGCGGCAGGGCCACCCACGCAGCGAGCGCCACGATCGCGGTGAGCGCGAAGCGCAGCAGGTGGGGAGCCCGTTCAGTACGAGAAGCCAAGGGTCACCTGGAGGCGAGAGAGGGCATCGGTGGCGCCGGACGCGTCGGTCGGCGGCGCATCGTAGCGGGAGGTGTAGCGGGTGTGGGTCGCGAGGACACGGGCTTCGACGCTCGTGCCCAGTGGCAGAGCCAGGCCGAGGGCGCCCTCGAAGCCGAGGCTCTTCGCGCCGGCCCACCGCTCCGCGACGCCGGTCGGCGCCGAGAGCCCGGGGAGCACCGCGCCCCCCGCGAGCAGGGCGATGGGGCCGAGCGCGAGGCGGAGGTCGAGAGAGGCACGCGCCGAGAGGTACCTGGCGATCGGCAGCGAACTCGTGCGCTCCGCGAAGTCGAAGAGCTCCCGGGTGACGCCGAGGCCGAGGGTGAGCGTGCTGCCCTTCTCGCCGAGCAGGATGCGCCCGCGGGCCTGCGCGTCCATCCGCGTCCACATCGTGCTGATGCGCCGCCCGCTCGAGGTCTCCGAGCCGAGCCCCGTGCTCGTCTGGTAGCGGAGGGCCAGGCCGAGCTGGAAGCTGCGCCCGGGGAAGGTCGCGCCCGGGTAGGCCTCGACGCCCGCGGTGATGCCGACCGCGCCCTTGAGGTCGTAGTCACGAAGCGCGGTGCCGACGGGATCGGCGTATCCGAACGTGCGCAGACCGACGAAGGGCCCGACCTCGATGGAGACGGAGGGCGCGACCGGCTTCGGCGGCGGCGGGCTCGCCTCGGCGCTCGGAGCGGCCGACGCACTCGCGGTGACGGTGGGCGTCGGCGTGGCGGTCGCGGTCGCGGCGGGCTTGGGCGCCATCTCGGTGAGCCGGGGCTCCACCACGGCGAGCACCGCGGTCGCGTCGTCCGGGCCCGGCTTCGCGCCGAGGGGGACCCTGGCCTCGAACGCCTCGACGTAGGGATCCGACGAGACGATGCGGACCTCGGCCACGCGCGTCTTGCCGGGCACGACGTGGACGACGACGATCGCGTCGGCCTTCGCGCCGTCGACCTGATCACGCAGGCAGTCGACGACCTTGCTCTTCGCGGCGCCCTTGGCGACCACGTCGGGCAGCTTGCAGGGGATCTCCTTGGCCTTCTTGGCGAGCTGCGTGGTCCTCGGGATCTTGGCCTTGGCCACCGACTCGACCACGGCGTCGGAGCCGGGCCCGTCGCCCACGACGAGCACCTTGGCCTCGCTCGCTGGCGCGGCGAGCGCCCGCACCATCAGCAGGAGGGGCGACGACGCGAAGAAGAGAATACGGCAGAGGTCCCCACGCATGCGGCGCCACACTCGCTGCGAACGAGCCCGAGCGCAAGCAGTCTCGACCACGGTGCGCGCGATCACGCCTTCAGCATCACCGGGATCTGCCCCTTGGTGAGGGACGGGTCGCCGAAGTCGTCGAGCGGCCCGCCGGCCGCGTTCTTCACCCCGACGGCGGCGCCGAGGGTGTTGAGGATGCGGTTGTTGGTGACGAGCTTCTTGGCCTCGGTGGCATCGACGTATTGCCCCTGCTTCAGGTAGCCGGCCGCGCCGCCGGCGATCACGAACGGCAGGTTGTCGTAGCGATGCCCGGGGCCGGTCGCGAGGTCGTTGGTCCACACGGCCACGCCCTGGTCGAGGAGGGTGCCGGTCGGCATCTTGTACGCGCTCAGCCTGTCGAGCAGGTACTTGAAGAGCCGCGCGTGGATGCGGTCGATCTGGTGGTGCTTCTCGAAGGCGTCGGGGATGGGATCCCCCGTCGCGCCGTCGCTGTAGATGCGGTGGGTGATCTGATGGAAGCGCGGCTGCTTCACGCCGCCGATCACGTATTCGGTGGAGTCGTTGCCGTCGCCGATCTGCAGCGTGGCCGCGTGGGTCAGCCCGCCCGACATCGCGAGCGCGATGATGTCGCACTGCATCCGGGTGATCTCCTCGATGTTGATCGGATCGGCCACCTTCGGGGACATGAGCTCCATCTCCTTGACGCGCGTCGCGGGGAGCTGGAGGTCGAGCTTGATCTCGAGGTCGCGGATCGAGCTGAAGTGCAGATCGAGCCGGTCGTGGTCGGCCTTGGAGAGGCCCGTGTTCTTGCGGAGCCGGTCGAGCTCCGCGCGCACGAGGTCGTTGACGCTCTTGCGCTCGGTGGCCTTGCGCGCCGCCGCGACCGCGTCGGCATCCGGCAGCCCGAACAGGCGCTTGTAGGCGTTGTAGGGGTTGCGCTCGGCGGCGCGCAGCGTCTTTGCCGCGCGGTACGAGAGCACCTCGTTGATGTACCCGCTCATGCGGCCCGCGTAGAGGGTCAGCGGCTCTTCCTGGCTGCCGTCGGCGGCCTTGGGGTTGAGCTTGCGCGCGATGAGGTTGTCGATCGACTCGCCCATGGCGAGCGACTTGTTGCCGGACGGCGTGTCGGACACCTTGGCGGCGGTGAGGCACTGGTTGCCTCCACCCGAGTGCCCGCAGCCATTGCCAGGGAAGTTGTACTTCACGCCCTTCACGAGCAGGAGCTTGTCGGCGTAGGCGGCGAGCTCGCTCACCGCGCGGTTGCTGTCCGCGGTCAGCGAGGCGGTGGTGAGCGCGCCGAGCGCCGACGGCCAGAACCGATCGGGCTCGGTGCCCTCGGCCTGCGCGACGCCGTTGGCCTGGCGCACGAACACCGCGAACTTGAAGTCGGGCGAGGGCCCCGCGTGCGCGCGCTTCTTGTCGCGTAGGCCCTCGAGGAACGGCAGGGCGACCACGGCGCCACCGAGCCCGAACAGGAACCGACGGCGGTCCATCACGAACCCCCTGCCGGGCGGCGAGAGAACGAGGGAGCGAGCACGAGGGTCACGATCACGTCCTTCACCGAGCCTCCTCCGAGCGATTGTCGCGCGACCCGATCCACGAGCCCTCCGTCGCCCGCGGCCGGGAAGCGGCCGTAGGTGTACTCGAGCCATTTCTGCGCGTAGCAGCCGTGCACCTGCGGGCGCGCGGCCAGCACCTTGGCGAGCGCCACGGGCCCGTCGTAGGTGTGCGCCCCGTCCTTGAACTCGTAGGTGGCCTTGGTGTCGACCGGCAGGCCGTTGTCGGTGGTGCGCCACTTGCCGCTCGCGTCGAACGACTCGAACGCGAAGCCGATGGGGTTGATCATCGTGCCGTGGCAGCCCGCGCCACAGGTCCCGGGACCGGTGTGCGTCTGCACGCGTTCGCGCATGGTCTTGGTGCCCGCGGACTCCTTGGGCAGCGGCGGCACGTTCATGGGCGGCGGCGGCAGATCGGCGCAGATGACGTTCAGGTTGGTGAACACGCCGCGGTGGATCGGGTCGGTCTCGCGGGGCCCCGAGTTGGCCGCGAGGAACGAGCCGTGGGTCAGGAAGCCGGCGCGCTGGGTGGGGTCGAGCGTCACCTTCTGATGCTTCGCCCCGAACGTGCCGCTCACTCCGTACACGGCCGCGAGGTCGGCGTTCACGAAGGTCTCGTTCGAGGTGAGCAGAGCAGAGAGACCCGCGTTGCGCGTGAAGACCACGTCGCGCACGAAGAGGCGCGTCTCCTCCTGCATCGCCGCCGGGATGGTCGGCTTCCAGGCCGGGAACACGGCCGTGTCCTTCGAGATCGTCTCGATGTGCTCGAGCTGCAGGAGCTTGTGGTGGAACTCGTCGACGGCGCCCACGGCGCGGGCGTCCTCGAGCAGCCGCCGCGCCTCGCGCTCGAGACCGGCGGGCGTGAGGATCGAGCCGTCCTCGGCCGCCGCGAACAGCTTGTCGTCGGGCATCGTCGCCCACAGGGCGTAGGAGAGCTTGCTCGCGAGCTCCCACGCGGTGAGGCGTACGGTGCCGTCGGGCTGGGTCTCACCGAGCTCCACGCGGTAGACGAACCCCGGCGACTGCAGCATGGCCTGCACCGTCATGCGCACCCCTGCCGCGAAGCCATCGGCCTCCCCGGTGGTGGCCTTCGCGTCGAGGAAGAACTTCACGTAGGTCGTGACCTCCTCCGCCGTCAGCGGGCGTCGGTACGCGCGCTTGCCGAACGCGGTGACGAACGCCTTGGCCTTGGCCGCGTCGTCGCCGGTCAGCCCGGCGGGGACGATGCGCGCACGCGCGGCCGCGTCGGTGGAGAAGGGCGCCGCGAGGGTGACGGCGGCCTTCTCGTAGTCCGCCCACAGACCCGGCGTCACCCGGAGCAGCTCGCCGTTGTTGGCGAACGTCGCGCCCGGCGGGTCGGTGGTGAACGCCGCGGACAGCCCGCTCGGCGCCGAGAGGCCGAGCAGATCCTTCACCGTGTTCTCCCACTGCGCGTGCGAGAGGCGGGGAAACCGGGTGGAGTCGACGAGCAGCTCGGGGCGCTCTCCCGGCGCGCCGATGCCCTCACCGTCGTCCTTGCCGCCGATCGATCCGCTGCCGCAACCGATCCCCGTCGTCGCTCCTACGAGCAACCCGACGACCCACGTCCGAGGGTGGAGGCGCATGGCTCCGTGGAGTTCAGTTTCCATACCGTCCCGACGTCGGGTCACGGGGGACCGCTCTCACGGTACGGCGTCCGCTCCCACGGTCTACGGTCGCGTCAGGAAGGTGTGATCGCCGAACACGTCGCGTCATGGGCGCGTGACAGGTCGGGGAGCCCAACCCCCAGCCCATAGTGGTCTCGTGAGGTCTCGCGCCCCCGGTGGCGGGGGCTCGCGCCCTCAGCTCGCGTGGACCTTATGCTGCGGAGCATGCAACGACGAGCGTGTCTCTTGCTGGTGCTCGCGGCGTGCAACCGCACGGGGACGGAGTCGACGGTCACGGCCGGGGCTCCGTCGCTCGCGCCATCGTCGTCGGTGTCGTCGAGCCCGACGACCTCGACCTCGGTCAACGCCAAGCCCGTGGAGCCGTTCCCCGTCGAGGCCGTCTTCGTCACGACCCCCCCGCCTCCACCGCGCGCCTTCAGCGATGGCGGCACGGTCACGTTCCAGCCGGGCGTCGGCCTCAAGCAGCGACGGCTCGGAAAGCGGATGACCTGGGCCGGCACGTCGGCCGACGGCGTGGTCTCGGTGCTCGGCTTCGACATGAAGGGCCTGATCCTCACCGCGAAGAAGCCCGACGGCGTGGCCTTCCCCGCGTCGCATGTCGCCCGCACCGTGTTCGCCGCCGACAGCAGCCGCGTCGCGGTGCGCCAGTACCTCGGCGCGCTCGTCGTGCTCGACACGGTGACCGGCGGCGTGGTGCACGAGCGCAAGGGCGCCCTCGAGTGCGACGCGCGGTTCCTCGACGCGGGGCACCTGCGCCTGCACGAGGAGAGCAAGGACCCGAAGGCCCGCCTCTACGACCTCGATCTCGCGACCGGCAAGCAGACCCCGCTGTCGGGCTCGCGGCGTGTCTCGTACTGCTCCTCGAGCCTCGACGCCAAGTCGTGGCTGCTCCACGACGAGTACGCGAAGGACGCGCGCGTGGTGCTGCTGCGGGTGGGTACCCCGCCGATCCTCGAGGCCCTGTTGAAGACCGATGGCGACGGCGCGGTGCTCTCGCCGGTCGCCGACCGGGCGTGCTTCTACGACCACGGCAGCGTGCGCTGCGTGCGCTCCGACCACGGCGAGGAGCGGGTGGCCTCGGGGCTCACGGGAGCGAGCCTCGAGTTCGACGACACCGGCGCGCGGATGCTGATCCAGGGCTCGTTCCTCGACAAGAACGAGGAGCCGCGGTCGATCCTGTTGCTCGTCGACTTCGCGAGCGGCACGGTGCGCAAGCTCGTGGGCCCCGCGCTCACCTCGGGGGGCAGCGTGCACCTCATGTCCGGAGGGCAGGTGGTCGCCACGGGCAGCGCCGGCGGGGTCACCGCATGGGACGTCGAGAACAAGCGGCGTCACGCCCTCTCCCACCCGGCGATGTACAGCGTGCACGCGGTCGCGGGCGCCCCGCGCAAGATCGCCGGCGAGGAGGACAACGGCGGCGACCCCTACCTGCTGGAACTCTGAGCTTCGAGTAGCATCGGAGGCGTGAAGCGGTCTCTCCTCGCCCTCGCGTTCGTCGCCGCCTGTTCGTCCTCGGAGCCCGCGCCCGCGGCGATCGACACGGGGGCGGCCGACGACGGCGGTGAAGACACCACGCCGAAGCCGCCGATCGATCCCCGGCTGTTCGACTGCACGGCGCCGAAGCTCCCGCCGCGCAAGGCCACGGCGACCCCGGAGGCGTGCCTGCGCGATCCCAAGTGCAAGACCCGCCTCGTCAGCGGGCACCGCGGCGCCGGCGGCGATCTCGGTCGCATCGCCCCCGAGGACAGTCTTGCGGCCTACCGCGCCGCCATCGTGATGGGCCTCGACATCGTCGAGACCGACCCCCGCCCGAGCAAGGACGGCATCCTCGTCAACCTCCACGACCCCACGGTCGATCGCACGACCAACGGCAAGGGCAATGCGGCCGACCTCACGTTCACCGAGCTCCGCGCGTTGACCCTGAAGACCGGCGAGCTGCAGGGCGACTTCTCGTGCGAGAAGATCCCGACGCTGGTGGAGCTGCTCACCCTCTGCAAGGGCCGCGCGCTGGTTCTGATCGACGCCAACAAGACGGACCGGGTCGATCTGCTCGTCGCGGCCATCAAGGAGGCCGGGGCGCTCGACTGGGCGGTGTTCGACACCTCGGGTCTCGACAAGATCGACCAGGCCCTGCTCCTCGAGCCCAAGCTCATGATCATGCCCCGCATCGGGGACGCCGCCTCGGCGCCGGCGATCCTCGCGCGCTACAAGGACCACCTGCCGGTGCTCGTGGAGATCGACGCCAAGCTGTTCCCGACCACCGTGGATCTCGTCCACGCCGCGGGCACCCGCACGTTCACCGACGTGTTCACCACCGACGTGGGCGTCAAGCTCGGCTCGCCGCCGAGCCAGTACCTGCTCACCTACGAAAAAGGCGCCGACGTCGTGCAGACCGACCTGCCCGACCTCGTGCTGGGAGCGCTCGGCCGCGCCCCCGATTGAAGGCCCTGGGTCACCAGTAGCCGTTCGCCGTGTCGTAGGCGTAGGCCGTCCACTGGCTGCGACCGAGCTGGCCGTAGCGCACCGAGTCGTAGCTGAAGTCGGCGTCGAGCTTGGCCGCGCTCACCCCGATGATGAGGTTGCCGGCGGGGAGCCCGAGCTCCGGCTTGGTGCTGAAATCGGGCAGCGTGACCGAGCGGGTGTCGCCGGGCAGGACGATGGTCCACTGGGTGGAGCCGTCGACCGCGCCGACGCCGATCACGATGACGTCGGCCACGCCGCTCGGGAGGTCGAACGACACGGTGCGGCCGTCCCAGGGCTTGTCGATCGCGGGCGAGGTGATCCGCGGCAGCGCGAGGAACGGGCCGATGGAGACCGTCTTGCCCGCGATGCGGTGCCTCTGCTTGTTCACCGCGGTGAGCGGGGCGGCGAGGTAGCTGCCCGTGCTGGCCTCGACGGTCGCGACGTAGCTCGAGGAGGCAAGCGCGCCGAGCAGCGGCGGCACACCCACGAACGAGACCGGCCCGCCGAGCGGGAGCAGTGCGTCCTTGCTCCCGTTGGGGAGCAGCATGTAGCCGCCGCCGACGTCGATCGCGAGGCTCGCGCGGATGCGGTCGGGACCGCGCGCGGTCTTGCCGAGACCGATGAGATCGTGGTCGACCTGCGCGGTGAACGTGCCGGTCATGGGGATGAACACCCGATCGATCACGCCGCCGCCCGGGATGCCGACGCCCCGCACGAGGCCGTAGACGTACGGATCGAACGTGGCCTGCTTGCCTTCGGGACGGTCCTCGATGCCGGCGACCGCGTACAGCGTGGTGATGCCGGGCAACGTGTTGAAGATGAACTGGTAGCCGACGGTGCCGGGCGAGGTCTCGGTGGTGGCCTGCTCGGGCGAGGGCAGGGTGAAGCGCGAGAGGTTGCTGCTCGAGGCCGCGAACACGTAGGCGGCCTTGCGCTGGGTCTTGCTCTTGGGGTCCGGGACGCCCTTCCATCCGCCGCGCTTGAACTCGACGCCGATCGGCCACACGAGCTCGCCGACCGCGCTGCCGAGCTCCTTGACCTTGCCACCCGTGGGCGGCGGCTCGCCCTCGGGCGAGATGCACGCGACGCTCATCACGGGGTTGAGATACGCGGTGACGCTGCGCACCTTCACCCCGTCGAACGTGGTCGGCTGGATGCACTTCTTGGTGATGGTGACGGTCACGGGGGCAGGGGGTGGCGCCGCGAACGAGGCGACGCCCGAGATGCTGGTCTTGGCCGTCTGGATCGAGCCGTCGCTGCCGCGCACCACCACGGTGGCCTCGGGGAGGAGATCGCCGTTCGGGTTCACGAGCGCGATGACCTTGAGCTCGCCCGGGAGCTTGTCGCCCGCGAGACCCCCGCGGTAGCCGTCGGTCGTGTCGGCGTAGGTGTACGCGTCGCGCGCGCTGACCACGACGGTGTCCGGCGTGGTGATGCTGATGGCCTTGACGCCGGGCGTGCCGGGCGGCGCCACGCAGGTGAGGTGGGTCTCGTCCTTGACCGCGAGGTCACCACACGGCTTGCCGTCGACAGTGGCCGTGGTGCCGGTGACCCACTTGGTGCCGCGTCCCGTCAGCGTGATCAGCGTGCCGCCCGTGGTCGCTCCGCTCGAAGGGTCGGCGTAGAACGAGTCGTAGGTGAAGCCCCCGCTGAGGAAGGCGGTCTGGCCGGTGGGGACGTCGATCATCTCGACGTCGGCCGGGCCGGGCTCACCCGGCGGCGTGAGCACCTGCACGTGCAGCGGATCGCTGGCCACCACCGTCGTGGGGTCGACCTCGACGCCGCCGATCTTCACCCGCGTCTTGGACGAGAAGCCGCGACCGCGGATCTCGACCCGCGTGCCGCCGGTGTAGGGCCCGTGCGAGGCCTGGACGCCGAACACGGCGTACGGGGCGCCGCCGTCGAGATCGATGGGCCCGCTGCCGTCGTCGATCGAGCTGCCGTCGCCCGGGTCGAGCCCGCCCGGGCCGGTGTCGGTGCGGCCACCGAGATCGCGCGGTGCCGCACACGCAAGGATCAAGAAGGGCGCGAGCGCCGACGCACACAGAGCTGCCAAGCGCATGGCCGGAGGTTACGGCAAGCGCCGTCGAGAGGCCACCCGACGCAGCGCTGCCGCGGCAAGGAAGAGCCCGAGCGGGACCGTCACCGGTTCGGCGGGGCTCGAGCCGTGGGTGCGGCAGGAGAGCCCGCCTCCCTCGAGCAGCCCGTCGTCGAGGCTGGAATCGGGGCTGCCGTCGGCCGCGCCGTCCACGACGACCGCGGAGTCGCTCGCGGCCCCCGTGTCGGTCACGCCGGTGTCGACGGTCGCCGTGTCGGTCGGGGCGTCGGTCGAGGTGTCCGGCGCGGTCACGTCACCGTCGGCCGCGTCCGTCGCCGCGTCCGTCGTCCCGTCGGGCGCATCGGCGGCGGAGTCCGGGCCTGCGTCGACGCTCTCCGTCGGGTCGAGGTAGTCGGGGATCCCGTCGCCGTCGGAGTCACCGCGGCCCTCGTCCTTGTCGAGCTTGCCGTCGCCGTCGGCGTCGGTGTCGTAGGGGTTGATCTTGGCATCGACATCGACGTCCTTCGTGACCCCCGCCTTGGTGGCGTCGGCGATCTCGTCCTTGGTCAGGATGCCGTCGCCGTCGTCGTCGGTGTCGCGGTAGTTCGGCGCGCCATCGCCGTCGAGATCGGTCGTGCCCTCGTCCTTGTCGAGCAGTCCATCGCCGTCGCTGTCGGTGTCGAGCGCGTCGATCGTGCCGTCGCCGTCGGTGTCGGTCTTCTTGCCACCGTCGGTCTCGACGAAGTCGTCGATGCCGTCGCCGTCGGAGTCCTTCTTGGTGGGGTCGGTGCCGAGCGTGCCCTCGAGCGCGTCGGGCAGACCGTCCCCGTCCGTGTCGGCGATGCAGGCGCCCGTGGGTATGTCGCAGAGGAAGCCGGTGGGGCAGTCGGTCGTCGCGCCGCAGAACCCCCCGGTCGGCGCGGGCTCCTTGACCCCGAGGCTCGTGATGTCGCCCGTGGTGAGCGGCGTCGCACCGTAGCTCGCGCCGTCGGTCGCGCCGGTCGCGGGCTGCGTGCCCCCCTTGCCCGAGTCGACCGACACGGGGCAGGCGCCACCGCTCGATTGCACGAGCACGCGCCCACCACCCCCACCACCACCGGGCCCGTGCTCGACGAAGGTCACGCTCCCGCCGTCGCCGCCCTTGGCCTCGAGGCTCGCGCACGCTGCGCTGCCGACGAGGCGCAGGTAGACCGCGCCGCCCGCGCCACCGCCGCCCGCCGCGTCGTTGCCGCCGCCGGCGGTCGAGAGCGCCGAGGCTCCGTTGGCGCGGATGCTCCCCGTGCCCGCGAGCGACTGCGCCCGCACGAACACGACGCCGCCGCCCGCCGCGCCGTTCGTCGCGACGTTGTCGTTGCCGTCGCCCGCGCCACCTCCGCCGCCGAGCGCGAGGTGGTCGAGCAGCGAGTACTTGAGCGGCTGGCCGCCGCGCCCACCGAAGTCGCGTCCGCCATCGTCCCGCCAGCTGCGACCGCCCTTGCCGCCCGCGCCGCCGTGCCCACCGCCACCCCCACCGGTGTTGTGGCAGATGCCGCCGCCGGCTCCGTTGGCCTTGTTGCCGTAGCCGGTTGCGGCCGGGTAGGCGCTGCTCGCCACGCCCTCGCCCTTCTGCTGTCCGTTCGGCGCGGCCTCGTCGAGGTTGGTGCAGCCGAAGAGGCCGGTGTTGTTCACGCGGACCCCGCCACGGAACCCGAGCCCGCTCGCCTGGATGGTGGTGCCCGTCGCGAGCGTGACCGCGCCCTGCGAGAGGAACGCGACGATGCCGCCGGTCTTGCCGTCCCACGCCTTGCCCGTGATCGAGCCACCGGTGGTCAACGTGACCGACTTGTACTCGGGCACCTTCACGACCTGGGTGCCCGCTGCCGCGAAGGCCGAGACGAGGCCGCTCGAGAGCGTGAGCTCGCCCGCCGCCACGGCGGTCACCCGCGCGAGTTCCCAGCGACCGACGGCCGAGGTCGAGAGGTCGACCGCCGTGACGCTCGTGCTCGACGCGGGGGGCGTGAGCCCGGCGGCGCGCGCGACGAGCACGAGATCGCCGACCGCGAAGCCCGTGGTGGCAGCGACCGTGAGCTTGGTCGCGCCCACGAGGGCGTCGGCGGTCAGCTCCGCGTACGCGTTGACGACGGTGCTCGTCGAGACGGAGAGCACACCCGAGTGGCCGTCGCCGGTGCCGAACACGTCGGCGGAGGCCTCGGCCTCGCGAGGCGTGGCGACCGACAGGAGCAGGGCGAGCGGGACGGCGAGCAAGGAGCGACGCATGGCAGGAGCATAGCGGCCCGTCACGCGATGCGGCGTAACCTGCGCGTGACACGCAGGAAAAAGCCAGCGTCGGCCTTGCTCGGCGCCGAGCGGTTTGCGATGGTGAACGGCGATGCGCCCTCAACTCCTCCTGTGGTCGATCGTCGCCGTCGGTGGCATCGCTGGTGCGGTCTCGTGCTCCTCCGCCTCGGGCGGCGAAGACCCGCTCGATCCGGGCACGGACGCCGGGGCCGATGGGCTCGTCGACGGCGGGTTCGTGCTCGACGGCGACAAGGCCGAGATCACCGCGCTCGTGCTCGATCCCGCGACCGCGACCCTCGAGGTCGACGCGGGCGTGCCGGCGAAGGCCACGTTCAAGCTGCTCGGAAAGCACGCCGACGGCACCACCGAAGAGCTCGTCGACGGGGTCTCGTGGTCGGCCACCGAGCCGTCGATCGGAGACGTCGGCGCCGGCGCGTTCACCGCCAACGGCACCCTTGGCGGCACCGTCGCGATCAAGGCCACGTACAAGGGCAAGTCGGCGTCGGCGTCGCTCGTCGTCAAGCTCAAGGTGCGCTTCGACGACGCGACCCTCGACGACCCGAGCAAGGACGCCCTCAAGAAGGCGACCACGAGCGACGGCACGGTCAAGTGGGCCTACCCTTACGACGACACCGTGTTCCCACGCGGGCTCACCGGCCCCACGCTCATGTGGAACAACGGCCTCGGCAGCGACGGCTATCGCATCTCGCTCGAGTCGGCCACGTTCAGCTACGAGGGCTTCACCAAGGTGCCCACGCCCTCGCGCTGGGCGTTCCCCGAGAAGGTGTGGCAGCAGTTCACCGAGTCCACGAGCGGCGCCGCCACCCTCACCGTCTCGCGCTACGCCGCCGGCGTCACCACCGTGGCGACCAAGCTCGCGTGGAAGGTCGCGCCCGCCAGCATGAAGGGCACGATCTACTACTGGTCCAACCGCGAGGGCCGCGTGCTGCGCATCAAGCCCGGCGCCGCCGCCCCGGACGACTTCAGTGCTGCCGTGCTGCCCAAGTCGGCCACCCTCGAGGACGGCCCGCACGACTGCACCATGACCTGCCACCGCGTGAGCGCGGACGGCTCCACGTTGATCAGCGGCGGAGACGTCTTCGGCGGCAGCTACGACCTCGCCAAGAACGCGCCCCGCTACTCGTTCGCGCCCGCCACCACGGCGGCGCGGCGGTCGTGGCACTTCGCCGGCATCAACCCCAACGGCAAGTACGTCGTCACCCACGGCAACGGCACCGGCGGGCTCTTTGCGAGCGCCGACGGCTCGGCCATCCCGGGCACCGGCCTCGAGGGCATCCCCACCTGGTACCCCACCTTCGCGCCGACCGGGAAGAAGCTGTTCTTCGTCGACTTCGCCAAGCCCGAGACCACCAACTCGCTGTTCTCGTTCGACTTCGACGAGCCCACGCGCAAGTTCTCCGCGCGCAAGCTGCTCGTGTCGTCGGGTGGCGTGGCCTCGCTGCCCGCCATCGCGTACCCGACGGGTACGCCCGACGGCAACTGGGTCGTCTACCAGCGCGCGAGCAAGAACGCCGACACGCGTGGCGACTGTCTGCCCGGCAAGCCGGCGTGCGAATACAACAACCGCGGGGACCTCTACATGGCGTCGGCCGTCGACTCGCTCCCCGAGATCGCCCTCGCCAAGCTGAACGGTACCGGATACCCGTTCGCCGCCGGATCGCGCGACGCGCAGTGGAACTTCGAGCCCAACTTCGCGCCGGTCGCGGCGGGTGGCTACTTCTGGATCGTCTTCACGACCCGGCGCAGCTACGGCAACGCCTACGAAGGCGTAGGCCCGACCGACCCGACCAACGTCAAGCAGCTCTGGGTCGCGGCCATCGACACGACGATCGCTCCTGGCAAGGACCCGAGCCACGCCGCGTTCCGTCTGCCCGGACAGGCCCTCACCTACGCGGGCGGCAACTCGCTCAACATGAGCGGGTTCTGGGCGCTCGAGCCGTGCAAGAGCGACGGCACCACCTGCAGCGCGGGCTCCGATTGCTGCGGCGGCTTCTGCGAGAAGAAGGCGGGCGCGGCCACGGGCACGTGCACGCCCACCAAGCCCGCCTGCTCGGCGGATGGTGACAAGTGCGACAAGGACGACGACTGCTGCAACAAGGGCGTCGGCGCGCGGTGCCTCGGCGGCTTCTGCGCCGAGAAGCCGCCGGCCTGACCGTGTAAGGTGGGCGGCGCGACCGCGTTCTCCCGCCGCCCATGCGCTTCGCCCTCGCCCTCGCCGTCGTACTCGCCGCGCCCGTCGTCCAGGCCGAGGACGGGGTGGGCACGCGGCGGCTCTTCACCCCGAGCCACGAGCTCGGCGTCGTGGGCGGGACGACGGGGCTCCTGATCGGTGCCGGTGCACCTCGCCCTAGCCTCGTCGGCGTGACCTACGAGGAGAACGCCGGCGTGGTCGGCGAGTTCCTCGTGTACGGGCTCGCGCGCCTGCTCGGGCTCACGTCGAACGGCCACCCGAGCGAACGACGCACGTTCACCACGCACGTGGCCGTGCGCGGCTATTTCCCGGCCGGGGAGGGTTTCGCGGGCGGCGGCGAGTTCTCCTTCGGGGGCAACGTGCGCCTGTTCGAGGTCCAGGAATTCGGTCCGATGGCGCTGTCCTTCGCGGTGCGCATCGGCTTCCTCGCGGAGGGCTCGCGGCAGGCCGCGATGGATGCCCTCACGCTGCGCCTGCACGCGCCGGTCTTCGCCGAGGTCTCGATGTTCATGCAGTTCGACGCCAACTTCTACGCGCTGATCGACAGCGAGAAGATAAGCAAGTGGTGGCGCCCGAGCCCGGTGACCCTCGGGTTCCAGTACGACGTCACGCGCATGCTCTGGCTGCGCGCCGAGGGCTCGTTCGTGTTCCGTGACGTGGCCGGCCAGCTCAGCGGCGGCCTACGGATCTGACCCGAACAACCCTCTAGATGCGCTCGACGCTCACGACGCCCTGCACCTTGGTCAAGGCGCGCATCACGCCCTTGAGCTGGTTCAGGTCGCCGATCTCGAAGGTGAACATGTTCACCGCGCGACCATCGGGGTCGGCGCGACAGTTGGCCTCGGTGATGTTCACGTTCATGCCGTGGAACGTGCTGCCGACGGTGGCGAGGATGCCGGGGCGGTTGGCGGTGACGACCTTGAGCTGCACCGGTCGGTTGATCTTCGCCTTGCTGTCCCAGCTGATCTCGACGCGCCGGTCCGGGTCGGCCTCGAAGCCCTTGGCACACCCGCGGCGGTGCACGGTGATGCCGCGCCCACGGGTGATGAAGCCCATGATCTCGTCGCCCGGGAGCGGGTTGCAACACCGCGCGTAGCGCACGAGGATGTCGTCGATGCCGGAGAGGCGGATGCCGCCCTCGTCCTTGCCGGTGATGCGCCGCACGACCCGCTCGACGAGGCCCTCGCGCACGGCGGCCGGCGCCGCCTGGAACGTGCCGCTCTCGCTCTTGGGGGCGAGCTCGTCGATGACCTGCTGCGGGCTCGTCTTGCCGTAGCCGAGCGAGATGTAGAGCTCGTCGAGCGACGACATCTTGAGCGACTCGAGGAGCACGCGCACCTCGACGGCGTTCTTGGTGAGCTTGGAGAGGCTGATGCCGCTCTTGTGCAGCTCGCGCTCGAGCAGCTCCTCGCCGAGGTTCTTGCTGCGGTCGCGCTCCTCCTGCCGCACGACGTTGCGGATCTTGCCGCGCGCGCGGGAGGTGACGACGAAGTCGAGCCAGTCCTTGCTCGGCTGCTGGTTCGGGCTCGTGAGGATCTCGACCGCGTCGCCGTTGCGCAGCTTGTAGCGGAGCGGGACGATCGCGCCGTTCACGCGGGCGCCGGTGCAGTGGTCGCCGACCTGGGTGTGCACCGCGTAGGCGAAGTCGACCGGCGTGGCGCCGCGCGGGAACACGCGGACCTCACCCTTGGGGGTGAAGACGTAGACCTCTTCCTGGAACAGGTCGACCTTCACCGAGTCGATGAACTCGGCCGGGTCCTTGAGCTCCTTCTGGAACTCCATGAGCTGGCGGAGCCAGGCGAACTTCTTCGCCTCCTCTTCGATCACGCCGGAGCCCTGCTGCCCGCGCTCCTTGTAGCGCCAGTGCGCGGCGATGCCGAGCTCGGCCACCCGGTGCATCTCGTGGGTGCGGATCTGGATCTCGATGCGCTCGTGGTTGGGCCCGATGACCGTCGTGTGGAGCGACTGGTACATGTTGGGCTTGGGCAGCGCGACGTAGTCCTTGAAGCGGCCGGGGACCGGGGTCCACTTGCTGTGCATGACGCCGAGTGCCGCGTAGCAGTCGGCGACCGACTCGGTGAGCACCCGGAAGGCGAGCACGTCGTAGACCTGCTCGTAGTCGCACTGCTGCGCCTTCATCTTGCGGAAGATGGAGTAGAGGTGCTTGCTGCGCCCGGTGACCTTGACCGCGAAGCCATGCTCGGCGAGCCGCGCCTCGATCTGCTTGCACACGTCGCCGATGTACTGGGCCTGCTCGGTGCGCGACTTGTCGACCTTGGTGGCGAGCTCCGCGAAGATGTCGGGCTCGAGGTAGCGGAAGCCCAGGTCTTCGAGCTCGCTCTTCATCCAGCTGATGCCGAGCCGGTTGGCGAGCGGGCCGTAGATCTCCATGGTCTCGCGCGAGATGCGCTCCTGCGCCTCGGGCTTCATCGAGTCCATGGTGCGCATGTTGTCGAGCCGGTCGCCGAGCTTGATCACCAGCACGCGGATGTCCCGCGCCATCGCGACGAGCATCTTGCGGAAGTTCTCGGCCTGCTTGTCCTCCTTCGACTGGAAGGTGAGGTTGCCGAGCTTGGTGACGCCGTCGACCAGCTCGGCGACCTCCTTGCCGAACTCCTTCTCGAGGACGTCGATGCCGAACGGCGTGTCCTCGGCCACGTCGTGCAGGAGGCCGGCGCAGATGCTGGCGGTGTCGAGCTTCAGCTCGGTGAGGATCTGCGCGACCGAAGCCGGGTGGATGAAGTACGGGTCGCCGCTCTTGCGCTTCTGTCCGTCGTGGGCCTTCTCACCGAACTCCCAGGCACGGCGCAGCAGGTCGGCGTCCGCGCTCGGGTGGTAGCTGCGGACGCGCGCGATCAGGTCTTCTACGGATGGCGACATCTCGGTTGGCGACGGCTCCGACACGATTTCAACACGCGCTGACGGTTTCGGCAATGTAACGACGACGCGTCGACTCGCCACATTCACCCGAAGGCGCGGCTTCGAACACTCTGTCTGGTCGCCGCGCGCGATTGTCGTCGCGCGCACCGGCGACGACCCGAGGAATCCGCGAACTCGTGAGCGAGCGCTGACAGTTCCACTGGCGCACGCTCGCACCCGCTCGCACTAGCCACCCGCGCAGGTGCTCGCTCAACCCTTGGGCGGACCGGGCACCGCGCCGAGCTTCTTCTCTTCGCTCGGCGGTGGCGGAGGAGACTTGGGCTGCTCCTTGGGCTCTTCCTTCGGAGTCGAGCCTTCCTTGAGCTTGTACGGGTGTGCGTTGGTCGTGGAGCAGCGCTGGTCGTCGCGGTGGAACTCCCAGTGCAGGTAGACGTAGCCGTCGGGGCTCACGATCTCCTCGGGCGCCTTGCCGAACGGGCCGGCGCGCTCCACCGCGTCGAGTGCGGCCACGTCGAACATCGTGACGCCCGAGAGCTTGACGATGCCGAGGTGGTGGATGGTGCCGTCGGGCTTGAGGACGATCTCCATGTGCGTCACCAGCTTCATGTCGTTGAGCGGGTGATTGGAGGGGAAGTCGCTGAGCGACTCGATGAACTGGTCGCCGAAGATGGGGTGGATGCGCAGGTGGATCTTGGAGAGGTACGTGGCGAAAGGCGCGGCCGCGGTGCCGAGGTTGGTCTGGTTGCCCGGCTTGACCCACGGGACGTAGTTCTCGATCGCGCTCTTCCAGTGGGCGAGATCGCCGCTCTTCCAAGAGCCCTTGTGCTGCGAGAGCTTGGTCGCGGCCTCGACCTTCTTGAGCTTGTCGAGCTCGTCCATCCCGACCGCGGCCTGCAGGACCTTCTCGTCGATCGCGATGGAGGGCTTGCCGTTGTCGCCCTTGGCGCCGAAGCCGAGGCCACCGACCCACTTGGGCCCACCGCCCTTGCCGAGCTGGGGCAGCACCTTGGACTTGCCGTCGCCCGTGCCGGGAGCGGTCTTCTTGGGGTTGGCAGCGACGGCCGACCCCGCCGTGGCCGGGGGCACCGTGAAGCTGCCGTCGGGGCCCTTGAGGACGTCGGGTGAGCCCGGCGCGGGGGTCTTGGAGCCCTTGCCGTCGGAGCCCGCGACGGGAGGCTTTCCGTTGTCCTGCTTCGGCTTGCCGTCGGCGTTGGGATCGAGCTTCTTGTCGTCGCCCTTCGGCTTGCCGACCTTCGCGACCTCCGGCGGAGGTTTCACCACCGGCACCGGCGCGGCGCCGGTCGGCACCACGTTCGGCGCGACGTCGACCCCGGGACGATCGGCGTCGTGCGCGATCTTGTCCTTGTCGCTGTCTCCAGGCTTGAGCTCGGGCGGCCCCTGGTGGGTACCCGGCGTGGGATCCTTCGCGTTCTCGATCACGGAGGTGATGGTCGCCTGGGTCTCCTCGCCCGGCTTGACGTGATGGCTCTTGTCGGCCTGGAGCTTCGCGTCCGGGTTCGGCTGCTCGTCCTTGTCGTTGTGCTGCTGGACGCTGGTCTTCTTCTCGTCCTTCTTGTCGGGCAGCGGCGGGGGTGGCGGATCGGCCTTGGCGAGCAGCGGCGGCGGCGGCGGCGGGAGTGGCTTCTTCGGCTCGGGCGGCTTCGGCGGAGGATCCTTCTTCGGGTCCTTCTTCTTGTCGAGCGTGGGATCCGGCTTCTGCTTGTCGTCCGGGACCGGCTGCTCCTTGGCCGTGTCGGGCTCGGCCTCGTCCACCTTCGGGGGCTCCGCCGCGGGTGGGGTCTCGGTGCTGCCGAGGGTGAAGTCGATCACCGTGGGACCCGGATCGGGATCGGCGACGTCGCGCGCCGCGGACCGCAACTTGAGCTCGCTCTCGCGCAGGGTGACCATGCGCTCCGCTTGCTCGCCCGTGGCGAGGTGGATGACCGCGGCCGCGCACACCCACAGGATCACGGGGATGTGGGAGTCGCGGAGACGCACAGGAAAACGGTAACGCTTCGCAGCCGCCCTCGCAAACCCGCGTTTTGCCCCACCCCTTCTCGCGAAAGGTGGGAACAATCTCAGAAGTTACGGGTTTCGGGCTCTTCCAGCCGGGTGAGGACCTCGGCGAGCGCGTCCTTGGCCTTCTCGAGGGAGGCCCGGTCGGCGGTCCACTTCTCCTCGGCTCGGCCGAGGCGACCGCTGGTGTCGTCCAGACGGCGGCGAAGCGCCTCGAGCTCACGTTCGAGCTCGGAGACCTTCCCCCGCAGGGACGACTCCAGGCTGGCCGCGTGGGCCTTCTCGCTCGACAGCTCGTTCTCCAGGGTGGCGATGCGCTCGTCGCGCGTGCCGACCTCGGACGCTCGCCGCGCCTCGGTCTCCTCGATCGCCTGCTTCTTCTCGGCCTCGGCGCGCTCGACCGCGGCGCGGCGCTCCTCGCCGGCCTGGGCGACGGCCTCGTCCCGCGCGGCCTCGGCGGCGGCGACGGCCTCGCTCTTCGCCCTCTCTGCGGCCTCGATGGCCTGCTTCTTGTCGGCCTCCGCGGCCTCGATCGCCCGCTTCTTGTCGGCCTCGGCGGCGGCGATGCCGTCGAACTTCTCGTTCTCGGCCTGCTCGAGGGCCTTGGCCTTCTCGCGCTCGTTCGCCTCGATGGCCTCGGTCTTGGCCTTCTCGGCGGCCGCGATGGCCTCGCGCTTCTCGTTCTGCGCGGCCTCGACGGCCTCCGTCTTGGCCTTCTCGACGGCCTCGATCGCCTGCTTCTTGTCGGCCTGGGCGGCCTCGACGGCCTCGGTCTTGGCCTTCTCGGCGGCCTCGATCGCCTCACGCTTCTCGCGCTGCGCTGCCTCGATAGCCTCGGTCTTGGCCTGCTCTGCGGCCTCGATGGCCTGCTTCTTGTCGGCCTCGGCGGCCTCGATGGCCTGCTTCTTGTCGGCCTCGGCGGCCTCGACGGCCTGCTTCTTGTCGGCCTCGGCGGCCTCGATCGCGGCGCGCTTCTCGCTCTGTGCGGCCTCGACGGCCTCGGCCCTGGCCTTCTCGGCGGCCTCGACGGCCTCGCGCTTGTCGCTCTGTGCGGCCTCGACGGCGTCGGTCTTGGCCTTGTCTGCGGCCTCGATCGCCTGCTTCTTGTCGGCCTCGAGCGCAGCGATCGCCTCGTCGCGCTCGGCCTTCGCGCGGGCGAGCGCCTGTTCCTGTTCGGCCGCGGCTGCCTCGAGGGCGGCCTTCTTCTCTGCTTCGGCGGTCGAGACGCGTCGGTCGGCGTCGTCCCTCGCGGCGGCGAGCGCGGCGGCGTGGGCCTCCTCGAGCGTGCGCGCCTGCTCGGCGATCGCGTCGGCCTTCTCCTTGGCGGCGTTGTCGAGTGCCGCGGCGAGGGCGGCGGCGGCGGCCGTGGCCTCGGCGGCGCGCGCGGACTTCTCGGCCTCGAGGGTCTTGCGCTCCTCGGCGAGGAGCTTCTCGAGCTCCTCACCCTCCGCCTTGGCGCGCTCGAAGCGCTTGCTGTAGTCGTCGGCCCGCTTGCTCGCGAGCTCCTTGTCACCTTCGAGCACCGCGACGCTCTTGGTGAGCTCGGTGATCTGGCGGGCCTGGTCGGTGCTCTTCTCGTCGAGCTCGACGTTGGTCCGCTCGAGCGCGAACAGCTTGTCCTTGAGATCGAGCACGCCCTTCTCGTGGGCGTTGATCTGATCCTTGAGGCCGAGGATCTCCTTGTCCTTCTTGTTGAGCGTCTCGCGCAGCTCGAGGAAGTCGCGTGTGGAGACGCCCGCGGGCCGCGCACCGGCGGCGGGCGGGACGACGGAGGCCGGACGCTTGGCGGCGGCGAGTTCTTTCTGGAGGCGCTGGGTCTCTTCTTCGAGCAGCGAGATGCGCTGCGCGGCCGCTTGCAGCTCGCTGTCGTCAGCCTTGGCCGACGCGGCGTTGCGCGCGGCGTCGAGCTCGGCGGCGAGGCGCGCGGCCTCGCTCGCGGCGGCGGCCTTCTGCGCGTCGAGCGCGGCGCGCAGCTCCTCGACGGTGGCCTCGGCGAGGCGACGCGCGTCTTCTTGCACGGAGCCGTCGCGGGCGCCGGAGCGCGCGTCGGCGAGGTCGGCCTCGAGCGTGGCGACGCGGGCGTGCTCGGCCTCGACCTCGCTGGCGCGACGCTGGGCTTCGGCCTTGGCGGCGGCGAGCTCGCTCTCGAGCGCGGCGGCGACCCCGCGGAGCCGCTCGATCTCGGCGTCGTCACGCACCGGCGCTGGTACGACCGGGGCAGGAGGCGGCGGGGTCTTGGCCTTGACCGGCGCGGCCGACTTCTTCTTGGCGGCGGGGGCCTCTCCGCCGAGCAGGTTGTCGAACGCGGCGTCCGCGAAGGCGTCCATCTCCGCGTCGGTCTCCATGGGGCGCGGCGCGTCGCGGCGCGTGCGCGCGGCGAACTGCTCGCGAACGGCCGAGGGCAGCTGCCCGACCTGCGTCATGTCGTTCTCGTCGTCGAGATCTCCGACGACGATCTCCTCCTCGATGAGGATGTCCTCGCCGCCCGAGGCCGGACCACCGCCGCCGAGGCTCGGGAGCAGCGCCTGCATGTGCTGGAGGAGCTCGCCGAACGCGATCGGCTTGTGCACGTAGTCCTCGGCGCGCGTGCGCAGCTTCTTGTGCTGCTCGAACGTCTCCTCGGAGGACTCGCTCGACATGATGAGGAGCGGGACGTCCTTCAGGCCCGGATCCTTCTTCAGCTTGTTGCACACCGAGAAGCCGTTCATGCGCGGCAGCTCGATGGACAACAGGATGAGATCGGGCCGCTCCGAGGCGGCTTGCGCGAGCCCCGCGTTGCCGTCGTCGACGACGGTGACGTGGCAGCCCATGCGGGTGAGCTCTCGGCGCAGCTCGGAGGCGAAGTTGGCGTCGTGCTCGAAGACGAGGACCTTCGTGCTCATTCGGTGGGGAGCGAACGTATCAGCACGAACACACAAAGGTCACGTTCGACGCGAGCGGGCGAGATCGCCGG
This sequence comes from Myxococcales bacterium, assembly GCA_016794445.1. Classification (GTDB taxonomy): domain Bacteria; phylum Myxococcota_A; class Polyangia; order Polyangiales; family JADJMO01; genus JADJMO01. The sequence continues at coordinate 3,753 of JAEUKC010000225.1, read as the reverse complement.
GAAAACCGGCGGATCCGTCGGGTCAGGTGGGGGGCACGGTGAGGCGCAGGTTCAGGCCGAGGGACCACATGCCGTAGCCCTTGGAGGCGGTGATCTTCTTCTCCGACGCTTCGTCCGTGCAGAAGCTGGTCGAGGCGATGCCCCCACCCTCGGCCTTGTAGCAACCACCGACGCCGAAGACCGGCGCGTACTGGAAGGAGAGCCCCGCGGCGAGCATGGGCAGGATCTTGTAGTCGGCGCCGACGGTGATGGGGACGGCCACGCCGTGGTGCTCGAGCGTCTGATCGACCACACGCGATCCGCCGGTGGTGGCGATGGAGCCCTTCCAGGTCTGGAGGTCGTGGACGTAGGAGACACCGAGGCCGAGCCAGGGCTCGATCACCGGGACGATCGGCACGTACACCCGGAGATAGGGACCCGCCATGAGCGCCGAGCGGGCGAGGCCGTCGTGGGCCTGATCGGAGGTGGCCGAGTTCGACCGCCAGCCGCCCATGAAGCCGACCGACACCCAGCTCGAGACGCGCACGCCGAGGTAGGCCTGCAGGTTGACCCCGGCGCCGTAGGGCTTGAGCGTCTGGTTGTAGAGAGCGTCGGGGTCGGTGAGCTTCACGAGCCCCGAGGGTTCGTAGACCGTGGGCGAGGCGTCTCCCGCGCCGCCGTAGGCCGGGCGCAGGGTGACTTCGAAGCTGGCCGCGCTGGCCGCAGAAGCGACCAGCACGACGGGGAGGGCGGCGAGGATCGGCAGGGTGCGGAGGGCGCTCATGGCGCGCGGCGATAGCAGGACGCGTGCCGCGCCGGCAGGGCCGCGCGTCGCCCGTGACCATGCCACGGGGTGCGAACCAGCAGTGTCGTCGCCTTGCGTCACCGAGACAGAACCGGCCCAGGGCGACGGCATCGACCTCAGCACTTCCCTCCTCGGAACCGCGCCCCTATCGCCATGGCCATCGCCACCACCGACCTCGACCCGCCTGCAGCCCGTCCGGCCTTTCGAGCGACCAGGAAGCGCCCGTGGGGCCGCATCCTCTTGCTGCTCGCGGTCGCGGGGATCGTCGCCGTCGTCGTCGCGGGCCGGCTCCGCCCCAAGCCGGTGACCGTCACCCCGCTCGCGCGCGGCACCGCGGTCGACGCGGTGTACGCCACCGGCTCCGTCGAGGCGCTCGATCGGGTGGTCGTGAAGGCCAAGACCAGCGGCTCGCTGCTCGAGCTCAAGGTGAAGGAGGGCGACAAGGTCAAGAAGGGCGACCTCCTCGCCGTCATCGACTCGCCGACCCTCAAGTTCGAGCTCGCCAAGGGCAAGGCCGACCTCTGGGCCGCCTCCAGCCAGGCCGGCGCCAGCGCGCCGCAGATCGCCGTCGTCGACGCGCAGATCAAGGCCACCCAGGCGCAGATCGACAACGCCAAGTCCGACCGCGATCGGCTCGCCAAGCTCGTCGCCTCCGGCACCGCGACCCAGGTGGAGCTCGACAAGGCCACCACGGCGCTCTCCACGCTCGAGTCCACGCTCGCCGCCCAGCAGGCCCAGCGCAAGTCGCTGCTCATCGACCTCGGCGCCCGCGCGCAGGGGTCGAGCGCCGCGGTCGACTCGCTCACGGCGCGCCTCTCCGACACCGAGGTGCGCGCGCCCATGGACGGGGTCGTGCTCGGCAAGAACGTGGAGCTCGGCGAGGTCGTGATGCTCAACCAGCCGCTGCTGCGGCTCGGCAGCGTCGACCGCCTGGTGCTCGAGTGCCCGATCGACGAGGCCGACATCGGGCGCGTCACCCTCGGCAAGCCAGCCGCGGTGTCCCTCTACGCGTTCCCCGGTCGCACGTTCCACGGCGTCGTGTTCGAGATCCTGCCCGACGCCGACCGCAGCAAGAAGAGCTTCCTCACCAAGATCAAGCTCACCGACGCGCCGGCCGGTCTGCGGAGCGGCATGAGCGCCGAGGTGAACGTCATCATCGAGGAGCGCAAGAACGCGCTGCTCGGCCCGGCAGAGGCGATCGACCCCCAGGGCTTCGCGTGGGTCGTGACCAACGGGCGCGCCGAGAAGCGCAAGCTCGGCGTCGGCGTGCGCGACATGCTCCACGTCGAGATCCTCGGCGGCGCGGGGGACGGCGACCAGGTCGTGGTGCTCGGGGCCGAGCTGCTCGCCCCCGGCACCAAGGTCGCGCCCACCATCAAGCTCGGCGATCCGAACGTGCAGCCTTCGGCCCGCCCGAAGGCCGGGATCTAGGGCGTGGCGGTCTCCGCGGCGTCGATCCCGCGGCCCCGGCGCTCCCGGGCGCCGCTGCTGTCGAACGCGCGCACCATCGTCTTCATCGCGCTGCGCCAGATCTGGGAGCGCAAGCTGCTCAACGGGATCGCGGTCGGCGGCGTCACCCTCGGCGTGCTCGTGCTGATCGCCATGAACGGGATCATGCAGGGGTTCCAGATCAAGTTCACGAGCGCCATCCTCAAGATCAGCCCGCACGTGATCGTGTTCGACAACGAGCTGCGCCCCGAGCCGCCGCTGCTGGCCCGCTACTTCGGCGGGCCGGTCGCCGCGCACGTCGCCCACGAGAGCCCGTCGAACCGCCAGGCGCGCATCAAGCGGCCGACCGAGATCGTGCGCGCGCTCGCCACCATGCCCGAGGTCGAGGCCGCGGCCGCCTCGCTGCAGGGGATGGTGCTCGTCGAGTTCGGCGGCAAGACCAAGTCGCTCGACCTGCGGGGCGTGGACGTGGCCGCGCAGGACAAGGTCACGCCCATCGAGCAGTTCGTGAAGCACGGGCGGTTCGCCACGCTCGCCATCACCACCGACGGGATCGCGGTCGGCAGCGGCGTCGCCGACGACCTCGGGCTCCACGTGGGCGACGTCGTGCACGCGGCCGCGCCGGGCGGGACGCCCCTCGACCTCAAGGTGGTCGCCATCTTCGAGGCGGAGATCCCGCCCGTCGACAAGGTGCGCGGCTACGCCTCGCTGCGCACGCTGCAGATCCTGGTGGGCAAGCCCGACATCGTCGGCCGCATCGAGATCAAGCTGCGCGACACCGAGGTGGCGCCCGCGGTGGCCGAGCGGATCGAGCGCGCGTTCGGCTACGACGCCGAGAGCTGGCAGGAGACCAACGCCAACTTCCTCGGCATCTTCGCCATGCAGAACATGATCGTGAAGTTCGTGGTCGGCGCCATCCTGCTCGTGGGCGGGTTCGGCATCCTCGCCATCCAGATCATGATCGTGCTGCAGAAGCAGCGGGACATCAGCATCCTGCGCAGCGTCGGGCTGCGCCGCGCCGACATCCTGCGCATCTTCCTCCTGCAGGGGCTCATCATCGCCACCATCGGCGGCTTGCTCGGGGACGGGCTCGGCAAGGTGGCCATCCACTTCCTCTCGCAGCTCAAGGTGAAGAGCGAGGGGCTCGTGAAGAGCGACACGTTCCTCATCTACGAGGACCCGAAGTTCTACGTGTACGGGTTCTGCTTCGCGATCCTCGTCGGCACGATCGCCGCGTTGATCCCGGCCTGGCGCGGCTCGAAGGTCGAGCCCGTCGACGTGCTGCGGGGGCAGATCGGATGAGCGAGCGCAGCGAGCGAATCTTCGGCCGCCTCCATGGGCGGCCGATCTGGATGATGAGCGAGCGCAGCGAGCGAATCTTCGGCCGCCTCCATGGGCGGCCGATCTGGATGGGGAGGGAGCGCAGCGAGCGAATCTTCGGCCGCCTCCATGGGCGGCCGATCTGGATGGGGAGGGAGCGCAGCGAGCGAATCTTCGGCCGCCTCCATGGGCGGCCGATC
>JAEUKC010000202.1:0-5706 GCA_016794445.1 Myxococcales bacterium | reverse complement strand
CAGGTGCTCGACGCGGTGCTCGGCAAGCTCGAGGGCGAAGAGGCCATCTACCGCGCGCTCGTGTGGGGCGACGGCACCTTCGAGGTCGAGTTCGGCCCGATGAGCAGCGTGCAGCGCGACCAGACCATCACGGTCGGCACGCAGGCGCTCCTCATGGAGGGCATGCGCCGCGTCGACGAGTGGGGTCGCCTGCTCGAGCAGCTGCCGCCGCTCGACACGGTGTTCGAGGTCGACCGCAGCGTCCTCCTCGAGCGGCTCGGCGAGATCCCCGACGAGCTCAACGGGATCCTCCGCCTCGTCGATGGACGCCGCACGATCGGCGAGCTCGTCGATGCGTCGCCCTTCGAAGACCTCTCCACGCTCTCCACCATCTCGAAGCTGTATTTCGAGGGTCTGCTGGTGCCGGGCGCCGCGGCCCACGTCGACGCGGTCGTGCCTGCACCCGAAGAGCGGACGAGCACCAAGGTGCCGGTCGAGGGGACCGACGAGTCGGAGGCGCTCGATCCGACCGCCGTCGGCAAGCCGGCGGGCGTCCTGCCGACGCTCGCGCCACCGGACACGTCGCCGTACTCCAAGGGCAAGGAGACCGCGCCTCCGCCGCCTCCCACACGTCCGAGCTCGACGACCGAGCGCAACATCGTGGTGCCGCCGTCCCTCGTCGCGCAGGCCGCGGAGATGACGCCCGAGCCCTCGGACGATGTACGCACGGTCGACCTCGCGCTCGCGGCCCTCGCCGAGGCAGGAGAGCCCTCGAAGCCGGCCACGCCGCCGCCGCCGCCTCCCGCAGCCGAGGAGCCCGAGCGCAAGAGCCGGGCGAACACGCAGCTGCGCATCGGCGCGAGCCTGCTGCCCGAGGAGACCGCGCCGCCGCTCCCCAAGGACCGCACGACGCTACCGCCGGCCATGATCTCGAGCGACCGGCCGAGCGACAGTCCGGCGCCGCCGGACAAGGACAAGGAGACGACGCGGCCCTTCGAGCGCGCGAAGCTCCCGACCTCCGAGCGCTCGATCATGGCGATGCGCGCGGTCTCGTCCGACGCGTCCTCCGAGCACACGGTGCACACGCCCTCGAGCTCCGAGGCGACCTACCACGCGCCCGCCAGTTCCGAGGCGACCGTGCATGCCCGGGCGGCCGCCGAGACGCCGCTCGAGATTCCCTCCGAGAGCACGTTGGTCGAGGCCCGCGCCAAACCCGTGGCCTCGGCGGTCGTCGCCACGCCGCACTCGCCCTCGGCGGCCGGCCCCGAAGACGTCCACCGGCCCACCATCCCCGCGAGCGCGACCACCACGCAGGTGCTGGTCGTCCCGTCCGCCCGCGCACCGGTGCCTGCCCGCGAGCGCCGCATCACCGCGGAGGTGCCCACCGTCCGCGAGGTGCCGAGCGCCAAGCACAAGGTCGCGACCCCCGAGCCCGAGAAGCCCGCGGCGACCACCTCCGACTCCCACAAGGCCCTCACGGGATCGGGCGGGCACAAGGCGCTCGACGACCACGACACCGGCTTCTTCGCCAAGAGCGAGGACGAGGTGCACCTCGAGCACGCCCGCAGCGAGGCGCCCGACCTCCACGACCACGACGACGCAGAGGTCCCGACCAAGCGCGTCGACGCGCGCGCGAAGACGCTGGTGTTCTCCATCATCGCCATCGCCGCTGTGTTCGTGGTGATCGCGCTCGTGCGCCCGAAGAAGCCGCGGCCCATCGTCACCCCGGTCGCCTCCACCTCGTCGTCCGAGGTCGTGCCGGCGCCGCCCGCCTCGTCGTTCGTGGAGATCCCGCTGGTCGCCGACGCCGTCCCCGAGGTCGAGGAGACCGCCGCGAGCGACGCCGCCGACGCCGTGGCAGACGCTACCGACGCCGAGGACGCGGCCCCCGAGACGACGCCCCCGACGGCCGCCTCCAGCGCCGCTCCCGCGCCCTCGGGCTCGGTGCCCGTGCCCGGCGACGATCCCGACGCAGCGCTCACCGGAGCCCAGCTCCTGGCCAACGCCAAGGCCGCCCTCGGCGCGAGCCCGGCCCGCGCGGCCACGCTGGCCCAGAAGGCCCTCAAGAAGGGGGCAGGGGGCAGCGCCTACTACGTGCTCGGCGCGGCCTACCAGAGCATGGGGAACAACGGCGCCGCCAAGGGCGCCTATGCGAACTGCGCGAAGAGCGGCGCCCCCGAGGCCGGCGAGTGCGCGAGCCTCGCGGAGAACCTCTGATCGGCCGTTGACGACCGCGCGTCCGATGTGCGACAACCCCGGTCCTTCGGCGCGGTAGCCAAGTGGTTAGGCAACGGTTTGCAAAACCGTCACACGTCGGTTCGAATCCGATCCGCGCCTCCGAAGAGCCCTCCTGAGCGCCCCTAGGGCGTCGGCATCGGAGGCACCGGCACCGTCGGGATCGTGGGCATCGGGATCGGCGTCGGGTCCGGCGTCAGGACCACCGACGTCCCCGTCCCCGTGGCCGTCCCGCTCGTGGGCGGCTTGGGCCAGCTCCCCGTCGTCGACGTGGACGGCTTGGGCCCCACCGTCAGCGACGGCACCGGCACCGCCGGCTTGCCGCCGACCACCCGCTCCGCCGTCACGGTCAGCGGAAACCCATCCGGCTTCGCCACGAACACGATCTTGAACGTCCCCGTCTGCGGGAACACGAAGCTCGCGAGGTATCGATCCGGGCTCTCCGCGCGGGCCTCGATCTGCTTGCCCTTCTCGAGCCCGGGGCCGGTGATCGTGAAGTGGGCCTTCTTGTCGGCCTCCTTCGGGTCGCCCGTCACCTTCGCGACCAGCGTCACCGGCTGGCTCGGCTGCACCACCTCGTCGCCGACCGTGAGCGTCGCGGCGTATTTCCCGGCGCCCCCGTCCGTCACGAGCCCCGCCGTCTTCGGGTCCTTGGCGAGCGTGGCCTCGACCTCGGCGATCTCGTCGAGGATGCCTTTGTCGTTCGGCGCGAACTTGTCGGCCAGCTTGAGGAGCGCGAGCGCACCTACTTGATCTTCCTTGGCTTGTCGCTCGAGCGCCTCGCGCACCAGCTTGTCCGCCGCGCTGTTCCGCACGGCGAACACGCGCGGCTCGTCGGGGGCCAGCTTGAGGGCCTTGTCGGTGAGCTCGAGGACGTTGTCGCCCGGCGGTTCGTCGAAGTGCCGGGCCTTCAGGGCCGCGCGCGCGCGGTCGAGCAGCTGGTCCAACTCGGACTTCGCCTCGACCTTCTTGCCGACCCAACCGAGCCGGTACGCGCCGACCCCGAGCCCCCCGATGCCCAGCAGGGCGCACACCGCGATGATGGCGACCATCCGGCCGCGTCGCGGCACCCCGGGCACCGTCTCCAGGCTCTCCTCGGGCGGCGTGGGCGAAGAGGTGCCCTGCACCGAATCGTTCGTGGGCTGGGGCGGCGGGAGGCTGTCCTCGTCGTCCAGCGTCCTGGCTACGCGACGACCGGGAGGCTGCGAAGACGCGGCCGGCTGCGACACCGCCGGCGTGGTCATCGCGAGCTCGGGCGGCGCCATCACCGCCTGCGTCTTGGGCACGATGCGCCCCGACGACGTGATGGGAGGCTCGGGCGTCAGCGCGCTCGCCGGCACGCCCGGCGTCGAGGCCGGCGGCATCTTGCTCTTGCGCGCGAAGGTGGGGCGAGCGACCAGGTCGTCGGCCGAGAGCCCCGCGGCGACCGCGGCCTCGAGCAGGTTGCGCGCGAACGTGTGCCCGTCCGGGTCGCGCTGCGCGGGATCCTTGACGAGGTTCTTCATGATCACCGCCTCGATCGCCGCCGGGACGTTCGCGCGGCTGCGCAGGGGCGGGGGAGGGTCGTGGATCTGCGCCACCAGCAGCGACACCGACGAGTCGTTCTCGAACGGCGTGCGCCCGGCGAGGCACTGGTAGAGCACCGTGGCGAGCGCGTAGCAGTCGCTCGGCGAGCTCACGGGCTCGCCCTTGGCGCCCTCGGGCGACAGGTACCGCGCGGTCCCGAACACGAGGCCGGCCTGGGTCTCGGTGCCCGAGCCCGGCGCGGAGATGCGGGCGATGCCGAAATCCAGCACCTTCACGAAGTCGGAGTCGTCGCCCCGCTTCACCAGCATGATGTTCTCGGGCTTCACGTCGCGGTGGACGACGCCGTGCTCGTGGGCCTGGCCGATGGCCTCGCAGGCCTGGATGCCGATGTGCATCGCGCGCTCGAGGGGCAGCATCCCGCCCGCGGCGAGCAGCGCCGACTGGACCGAGATGCCGTCGAGGTACTCCATCACGAGGTAGAGGGTGCCGTCGTCGAGCTGCCCCGCGAGGAGGACCTGCACCACGTTGGGGTGGTTCAGCTTGGAGGCCACCTTGGCCTCGCGGAGGAACCGCTGGACGATGTCCGGGTTGCTGGCGAGGTCCTTGTGGAGGATCTTGACCGCGACGTCGCGGTCGACGCCCTTCTGGTGGGCGCGGTACACGCGGCCCATGGCCCCGGACCCGACCAGGGACTTGATCTCGATGTGGCCCAGGATCTCCCGGCCCAGGAACGAATCGGCGTCCCGCCGCAGGCCCACGTTGGGCACGAGGGCGCTGCCGTCTTTGGGACAGAAGACCGCTTCGTCGCCGTAGGTGCGACCGCAGCCCGTGCATACCTTGGAGTCGTCCGCCACGTTTGCCGGTTAGACGGTACGCGCGCCCGCGGTGTTCTGCCAGAGTTCGACGAGCCGGAGGCCGACGAGGCGTGCTCCGGCCGGCTCCGCAGCGCCGATTCAGAGTTGTGTCAAAAGATGTTCGACCTCGGGCAGGCGGTCGAATGCGGCAGGTAGTCGCAGGCGATAGGTCGGGACCACCGCGAGGACGTCCATGAGCTGGGTCATCTCGCGCTCGAGGACGCCGCGGTCCTCACCGGCCAGCCGATGGATCTGCTGCAAGAGGTCGGGGAGCGTCTCGAGTGCGCTCCGTCGGTCGAGCCGCGGCGCCTCGTCGGGCCCGACCCGCTCGAGACAGCAGAGGGCAACCAGCCGGAGCGCGGAGTCCGCGACGGCGCGGCGGACGCGCGCCTTGCCGGCGACCACCGTCGTGGGCTCGGTGCCCGCGATCGCGCGCGCGCTGTCCGCGCGCAGGCGGTTTCCGGGAGCACCCGGCAACGCCAGCACGCGACCATCCACGAGCTCGATGGCGAGCGCGTCGTCGGAGAACAGGGAACGCGACTTCGAGAGAAAGGCGGCGAGGGTGGACTTGCCGGTCCCCGAGGGCGCGGCGAAGGCAACGACCCCCCGTTCGAAGGCCACCGCGCTCGCGTGGAAACACAGCCGACCGAGCAGCTGCAGCGTCGAAGGCACGACGTGGTCGAAGAGGTGGTGCTCCACCACGTCGGCGGGCGCCGCGTCGGGGTAGACGGTGATGGTCCGCGCGCCGGGGTCGATGGCGAACGCGGGCTGCGAGGCGAGGTGGTGGAACCGCTCGAGCCACACCTGACCGTTCGAGTACACGGTGCTCGTCGGGTGGAGCGCCTGGGCGGCGCGGCGCTCGTAGGCCAGCGGCAGTGAAGGCGGCCCGGCGGGTCCGAGCAGGATGCGCAGGTCGGCGCTGGCGTCGCCCTCCTCTCCGAGCCGGAGGCCGAACGCCGACATCGGGAGGGCCCACACGAGACCTTCCTACCACGGCCGAGCCGTGCTCTACGAACGCCCGAGGGTTCGGGAGCAACGAAGCGATGGACATGAAGCCCGTGAAGGTCCGCGAAGACGTCGTCTCCCGCGTGCTCGACGGCGAGGCCGTCCT
>JAEUKC010000199.1:0-11906 GCA_016794445.1 Myxococcales bacterium | reverse complement strand
CGAGCACCTCGTCTTCGGTGTCGCCGTAGGCGCTCGGCGGCGCCTGCTCGAAGAAGTGCGACCACCCGCGCAGGAGGAGGCCCGAGCGACGCCCGTCGTGGTGGACGGTGAACCAGACGCGGAGCGACGCGCTCATGTCGGCTCTCCGCGCGCGGCGCCGAGCCGGAGGAGGAACAGCGGCGCGAGCGCGGCCCCGAGGGTCGAGCCGTAGAGGCGGTCGGCGAACGCCGCGCGGTAGTCCTCCACCTCGAAGCCGGGCGCGCCGCGCGCGGTCGGGTCGCTGCGCAACCGGCGCACGAGCGGCAGCAGCGCAGGTGGCGCCCCGCCCGTACGGAGGTCCTCGATGCGCCGCGCGCGCTCGGCCTCGACGAGCGAGAGGCTGGGGGCGCCGGTGCCGACGGCGACCCGGACGATCCGCGGCAGGCCGAGGCCGGGCTCGAGCACGTGCGTGCCGTGCTCGTCGCCGAGCAGGTCGAGCGCGCCGAGGCCGACGAGGTGGAGCCCCACCGCGACCACCCTCGGCGCCTTGCGCTCGAGCGCTGTGGTCAGCGCAGCCGCGGAGTCGCCGCGCTCGATCGCGTGGTCCTCGCGCAGCACTGCGAAGTCGTCGAGGGTCGCGCCGAGCGTGCGGCCCGCGGCGACGCCGACGTAGGTGTCGACCAAGGCCGGAAGGAACGCCTCGCGCCCGGGCTCGAACGGCGTGAGCGGGGTCAGGAGCAAGCCCGCCGAGAAGCGCTCCACCGCCGGCGGGTGCTCGACCACGCGCTCGAGGAACGCGGCCTCCGCGGCCAGCGAGAGCAGACCGAGGCGGGTCGCGGCGCCGAGCTGCGGCCGGTCGCGCATGCGCAGCTCCTTGCGACGGAAATCCCACTTGGCGCCGAGCTGGACGCTGTCGCGGAGCTCGTGGGTGCGGGCGATCTCCGCGCGCTGCTCCTCGACCGCGTCGACCAGCGCGAGCTCGAGCCGCTCGGTGAGCGACTGGAAGCGCGCCCGCAGCGAGTCGAGGTGGAAGATCGACTCGGAGGCGCTCGAGAGCCCGCGCTTGTGGGCCGCGAGCTCTCGACCGATGCGCGCCCCGAGCTCGGCCAGCGCCGGCCCCTCGCGGAGCGCGAGGATTCGCGGCGCCACCGCGCGGAGGTGGGCGCGGATCACCTCGAGCTCGGCGCCCACCAGCGGCTCGAGGGCGCTCGAGAGCGCGACCGGCGCCGCCTCCTCGAGCGGCTCGTCGCGCACCGAGAAGCCACCGGCGTTCGCCTCGAGGTGCAGGACGCGCAGCGCCACGTCGGGGCGCGCGGCGATCTCCTCGGAGATGCGCGAACCGATGCGATCCTCGAGGAATCGCTTGAGCGAGCGCGCGCCGTCCGCCTCGGCGAACGCCTCTCGCGCGACCGCCTCGAACACCTGCTTCTGGGTCTGCACCAGCACCTTGCGGCCGGTGAGCCCCCTTCGGGAGAGGAGCTTGCCGAGCTCCTTCTCGGTGACCTCGAGCGCCGTGTCGCGCGACAGCGGCGAGAACGGCACGACGCGGTCGATGCGGTTCCAGAGCTCCGGGGGGAAGAACTCGCGCACCGCGCGGGCGACGTCGGCGAGGAGCGCGGCCCCATCGTCCTCGCCGAAGCCCACCCTGCCCTCGCGCCGGGCGCCGAGGTTGCTGGTCATGACGATGACCGAGGCCGCCGCGCTCACCGTGTCGCCGGAGGCGTCGGTGAGGCGCCCTTCGTCGAACAGCTGCAGGAACAGGTAGAGGACGCTCGGGTGGGCTTTCTCGATCTCGTCGAACAGGAGCACCGAGAACGGCTGCTCGGCGAGCGCGCGGGTGAGCTGCCCCTCGGACCCGCCGCTCTCGCCGACCAGGCGGGCGGCTGCGTCGGACGCGCCGTACTCGCCCATGTCGAACCGCACGAGGCGGTTCCCGCTCCCGAACAGCGTCTCCGCGAGCGCCTTCGCGAGCTCGGTCTTGCCCGTGCCGGTAGGCCCCGTGAACAGGAACACGCCGAGGGGCCGTCGCGGATCGGCGAGGGCCGAGCGGGCACGGAGCACGAGGTCGGCGGCGACGTCGACGGATCCCTTCTGCCCCATCACGCGGGCGGAGAGAGCGCGCGCCACCTCCGCGTGGGTCAAGGGCTCGGAGAGCCGGAGCAGCCGCGCGGGGATGCCCGTGCGGGTCGCGAGGTGGTGGACCACGAGGTCGTCGTCGAGCTCGTCGTCCTCGTCGAGCGGGCCCGCGATCTCCTCGAGGAGATCGAGCACCTTGCCGGGGTTGGCCTTGCCGGGGAACAGCGCCCCGCCGAGCTCCTGGAGCGCGCGCAGCGCCATCGGCTCCACGAGGAGCCCCTCCTTCTCGGCCTCGAGGTCGCGGGCGCGCGAGAGCAGGAACCGGAACGTCTCGGCGCTGGTGGTCTCCTCGACATGCACGCGCGTGAAGAGGGCGGCGAGCGCGGGGGCATCTTGTTCGAAGCGAGACAGCTGCGCCGCGGTGCACTCGCCGATCAACACGACCTCGCCGCGCGCGACCGGGCCACGGAACACGTCGGCGAAGCTGCGGTTGCTGTCGCGGGCCTGACCGAGCCGCCCGAACGCGTGCACGTCGGGCACGTGGAGGATCACTCGCTTGCCGCGGACCTCGTCGAGGAGGTCGGTGAGGCGCTGCTCCCACTCGCCCACGTAGGACATGCCGGCGATCAGGCGCTTGCCCGCGATCTCGACGACGTGGGTCACCTTGTCGTAGCTGCGATGGGTAGGGAAATCCTCGGCGATCAGGAGGTCGTCGACGAGTCGCTCGATGAGGGTGGACTTGCCGACGCGGGGCGGACCGACCAGCAGCACCGAGCGGCGGTCGCGGCCCGCGAGCAGCATGCCGAGTCGCTCGCGGTACGGAGAGCGGGGCGCGCCACACGCTTCACCGTCGCCGCTGCGGCGCGCGGTCCGGTCGACGCCGAGCGCGCTCAGCACCGAGGTCGGGTCCCGCTTCTTCTTGCGCTGGCTCGGGTCGACGTCGAGGTCGTCGAAGGGGCCCTTCTTGCGCCGCTCGAGGTGGTCCAGGAGGCTCTTCGGGGTGGCGGCGAACGAGAAGACGCGGAGGAGATCCTTCTGGTCGGACAGCAGCTCCTCGACCTGCCCCTCTTCCAGGGCGGCGAAGGCCTTCTCGGCGAACGCGGCCGCCTGGTCGGGGAGCGACGCGCCTTCGTCGACGGCGAACCAGTTCTGGGGCACGAGGGGGTGGTAGGCGACCAGCACCTCGCGATCGCGACCGAACAGCCGGGGCTCCATGATCAGCGGCAAGAGGCCGCTGAACTTCTTCTTCTTGGCCTCGCCGTGACCGAACTCCACCCGGACGCGCTCGAGGTGCGTGCCGCGCGCCAGGGTGAACCAGCGCACCGCCTTGGCCCCCTCGGCCTCGACGATCTTGCGCAGGTCGGTGGCGAGCGACTGCTGGAGCTTCGGCAGGAGCGTGCCACGACGTGTGCGCGTGTAGGGCCCGAGCCCCACGGTCGTCCACTCGACGAGGCCGCCGCGCTTGCGCTGGTAGACGGGGACGGTGAAGTTCATGGCTCGTCGTCCCGCATCGCCTCGCACGCGGCCTTGGCCTCGACGAGCGAGCTGCCGGTGATCTCGCGGTGGCGCTTGATGGCCGCGATCAGCCCCTGCTCGCGGAGGATGGCGCGGACCTCGTCGTGCTGGTCGGCGAGCGTGCCCTGGAAGAGACCGTGCCGGTCGAGGCGCCCCCGCTCGGCCGCGACGAGGAGGAGGGCGTGGATCTCGTCGAGGCGGGCGAAGTACTCGGGCTTCGGGTGGTAGGTGACGTAGCCACCGACGAGCGACACCTCGCCGACGCGGTACCGGCGTGCGGGGGCGATGCGGGTGCGCTCGGGGAAGGCCACCGGGTTCCACGGCTCGACGCGCGCCCACTCGCGGGAGGCGAAGCTGGTGCGGAGTGCGACGAGCGACACCTCGAAGTAGGTGGACTCCCCGCCCCCCGTGGGGACGTCGTCCCGGTGCAGGCCGCACTCGAGCGCGAGGAGGATGGCGTCCTTGCCGCGGATCCGCAGCATCACGGAGATCGGCTCGCGATCCTCGACGCGCAGGCGATCGAGGAGCTCCGCCGGGGTCCGAGGCGGGCCCCAGCGACGCTCCGCGGGCCAGCCGTCGTGGCCGCGGCGATCGGCGTCACGATCGACGTGCGCTTCGACCTCGAGCCGACGACGCTCGCAAGAGCGCACGAGCCCGGTGAGGTAGAAGCCGAGGCCTCGACGACCGTCGAGCTCCTGGAGGATCAGGGTGATCTCGTCGCGGCGGGGCTCGAGCGCGACCAGCGCGGAGAGCGCGGCGGCGCGCATCTCGGCCTCGATCGCTTCGGCACGCTCGACGAGCTCCTCGAGGTCTTCTCCCGCGAAGAAGGCGTCCAGGCCGAGCTCCTCGAGGGTCTCGAGATCGAGGCGGCAGCGGTCGACCGCGGCGAGCGCCGTCGCGAGCCGATGGTGGTCCGCGGAGAGGCGCCCGATGAGGCTCGTGTCCGCGCCCTTCTCGGGCGTCCGACCGAGCTGGGCCACGAGGAACCGGACCTGCTCGCGGAGCTCGTTCGACCGGTCGAGGCGACAGAGCATGACCGCCCAGCGCCGCAGGGAACTCAGGCGACCGAGGCCGTGGGTGCCCTTGCGCGCGGCCTTGGCCGGGCCGTGGCGTCGCACGAGGGAGACCGCGAACCCGTCGACCTCCTCGGTGTGCACGACGGCCTCGGGTGCCAGCTCGCTCGCGAGCCGGACGTCGACGTCGAGCCCCTCCAGCGAGCCGCGGGCCGAGACGACCCGCGCAACGGGGCCGACGAGGTGCTCCTCCACGTGGCGCCGCAGCGCGCGGGCGCCGAACGCCGCGGAGTGCCCCTCGTCGCCGAGTCGATCGAGCGCCGCTTCGCTCACGGCGAGGCTTGCTCCGGGCTCGGCGAGGCCCCGCCGACGGCGGACCTTCTCGAGGGCGAGCGCGGCGAGCGTGCGGCGGTGTTCGCGGTCGAGCGGCGAGAACGAGACGATGCGGTCGATGCGGTTGACGAGCTCCGGCCGGAACGTGGACTCGACGACCCGCACGTAGTGCCGACCGTCGTCGTCGAGCGCGCGGTCGAAGCCCGCCTTGGCGCGGGACTCGGCGGCGCCGAGGTTGCTCGTCATGATGACGATGGCGTTCTGGAACTGCGTCGTGCGACCCGCGGCGTCGGTGAGGCGGCCCTCGCCGAGCACCTGCAGCAGGAGATCGAACACCCGGGGATGGGCCTTCTCGATCTCGTCGAGCAGGACGACGCAGAAGGGCTGCGCGCGGACCTTCTGGGTGAGCTGGCCCTCACCACGCTGGTCGCCGGCGATGAGGCGCTCGGCGGCCCAGGGGTCCATGAACTCGCTCATGTCGAAGCGCACGAGGCGTTCGCCGCCCCGATCGCGTCCTGCGCCGAACAGGAAGTCGGCGAGCGCACGGGCGAGCTCCGTCTTGCCGACACCCGTCGGCCCGACGAACAGGAACGAGGCGAGCGGACGGCCTCGCGGCTGCAGGCCGGCCTTCACCACGCAGACGGTGGCGGCCACGCCGCGCACGGCGGCCTCTTGCCCGAGCACGCGCGCGCCGAGCTGGCGCTCGACGTCCTCCCGCAGGAGAGCGCGGTCCTCGCGCAGGAGGAACGAGGGCATGCCGAGGCGCAGGCTCACGGTGTCGAGCATCGACTCCTCGGAGACCAGCACCTCGACGTCGGAGGTGCCGTGCGCGGCGCGCACCTCCTCGTAGAGCCGGACGCTGCGCCCCGGCTCCTGCTCGTACGCGAGGTAGCGGTCCGCGATCTGGACCAGCGTCGCGAGCGCTCCGTCGGCGAGGTGGGCCGACCGCGCGTGCGCGCGCCGGTGGTGGAGCGCCCGCGCCTCGAGGACGGCGAGCGTGGTCGCGGGGTCGAGCGCCGGCACCGAGACGCGCGCGAAGCACGAGAAGAAGCCCACGTTGCGGCGCTCGATGCGCGCGAGGTGGGCGTCGTCGACCTCGGCCACGACGCGGACCCGGCCCTGCTCGAGGAACGGGCGCATGGCGGAGGCCACGTCGATCTGGCTGCGTCCGCGCTCGGTGAACAGGTCCGCGAGGTCGTCGAGCCACAGCACCGCGTCGAGGGTGGCAGCCGCCATCATCACGCGGCGCACCCGCTCCTGCCACTGGCCGAGGCCGCTCATGCCCGCGACGAGCGCGGCGCCCGAGGTGGCGTAGATCAGGGGCTTGTTGCCGGCTTCGTCCTCTTGCTCGAGGAACGCCTGCAGGAGGGCGCTCTTGCCGACGCCGGCACCGCCCGCGAGCAACACGCTCCCGCGATGGCCCTCGGCCGCCGGGCTGAGCAACGTGCGAAGGCGCGCGACGAGCGGATCCCGGCCGACGACCGGCGGCCGGCGCCCCTTCCGATGCCCCACGTGCAGGGGCTCGGCGACGGCCTCCAGCACCTCGACGGCGTGGGTGCGCTTCTGTTTGACCTCGAGGGCGCGCCGGAGGGAAGCCGCGCGCCCCTCGGCCGCACCATCGCGCGGGAGCGCGATGCGCAGGGGCTCGAGGCGGTCGCCTCCCGGCGGCGGGAGCAGCGAGAGGTAGCCGATCGGGCCGAGCTCCTCGGCCGCCGCGAGCCGCAGGGCCTCGGCCTCGATGCGCGCTTCGAGGGCCTGCTCCACGCGCGCGGCGGCCTCTCGCTCCGCGTCGGGGTGATCGCGGAAGCGCTCGTCGACGGAGAAATGGCAGGTGTAGGAGAACCCGACGAGAAAGAGCCAGGCCTCGGCCTTGATGCGCACCTCGTCCGGGCGAGGACGCGTCAGCGCCGGAGGCGCGACCGGCACGACGACCGCACGCACGGTCACCTTCGCGCGGACCCGCAGCGAGCGCGGCAGGTCTTCGCGCGGCAGCCGCACGTCGCAGCGGACGAGGCGCGTGCCCGCAGGAAACGAGAAGCGCGCGAGGGTGTCGGACGACGCCGTCGCGAGGTGCGCCGGGAGCCCGATGCTCTGCTCGAGGAGCGCGTCCTCCTGGGTCCCGACGCTGACGAGCTCCGGATCGGCGAGCGCGCTCGCGATCGCATCGCCGCCCCCGAGCCCCTCGAGGTGAACGAGGGTCTCGAGGACCAGCGGAGCGATCACCGGGGGATCGGCCACGGGTAGGCCTAGATGGAGAGCTGGACGCGCAGGGACACCTCGTGGAGGACCTTGGCTTCGGGATCGTTGCCGTTGGCCTTGGCGCCGGGCGCGACGACCTGGTCGTTCTCGAAGAAGTAGCCCGACCATTGCGCGAGGAGGCGCAGGTGACGGGTCGCGTAGTAGCTCAGGCTCACCTGGGCGGCGTCGACCGAGAGGCTCGTCGTGGTCGCGTCGAGCGCGCCCCGCTTGACGCCGGGGATCAGGGCGCCTGCGTCGTCGAACGAGCGTGCGACGGAGTCGTAGTCGAGGCGCAGGCGCTCGAAGCGCGCGGCGATCGAGAGCGAGCGGGTGGTGTGTGGCTCGCCGCGCGGAGGCGCGTAGTGGCCCGGATTGCCGCCGAAGCGCGGCTGGCCGAAGATCCAGTAGGCGACCTCGACGTACCAGGTGTGGCCGGTGAGGGTGCCCGAGCGCTCGGTGTTGTTGAAGGCGGCGACCTTGGTGTCGACCTCGCGCCGCTCGTCGTGCACGAGCACCGCCTCGGCGCGCAGATCGAAGCGCCGCCACGGCAAGAAGAGCTCGAGGCCGAGCGCGCGCTGCTCCGAGCTCGGACGCACCTCGGTGGTTCCGTAAGTCGGCGACCAGAGCTCGTAGCCGCCCGGCGTACGCAGCGCACCCGTGGGCGAGAGCACGTAGTTGCGGTCGCGGCGACCGAAGCGGCCGCTCACGCCGAGGTGTGCGTCCCGCAGGCTGCCGGGCAGCCGGTAGAGCGGGCGCAGGACCAAACGGCCGATCAGGTCGCCGCGGTTGTCTGCCGACGGGCGGTTGCTCCCTTCGCCGCCGAACCACCCGAGCGCCCACGTGAGCGGGCCGTGCTCGCGGCCACCCCACGCCATGATGCCGAGGTCCTTCACGGACGGTGCCCCGACCAATCGCGCGGTCATCGAGCGCTCCATGAAGCCGAGGAAGCGCGGATCGACCTGGTTCTCCATCGTGAACGGGACGCGGAACTGCCCGACCTGCAGCTTGAGGTAGGGGTGCGCATCGAGTCCCACGAAGTTGTTCGTCGGCAGGAAGCGCTTGTCCGGGCCGTACTCCGCCTGGAGCTGGAAGAACCAGCGATGCAGCAGCCGGCCGGCGAGCTCGAAGCGCGCGCGGTGGATCGCGACGCCCGCCTTGAGGCCGGTGCCGTCCGCGCGCTGGTAGTCAGCGACACCCGGCCCCGCGAACAGATACGACTCGAGCTGCAGGAAGCCACCCGGGCGGACCTCGAGCGGTCCCTCGTGCAACGTGAGCCCGGAGGGACCGTGGCCTCCCTTGTGCTCGAGGTGCGGGCTGCTCGTCGTGCCCTTGTGGTGCGGAGGAGGCGCCTCGGGGTCGCTCGAGGGCGGCGCCACTTGGGTCGGAGCGTCGGTCGGGAGCACCGCGGCCGATCCGGGCTCCGGAGCGGGCAGCTCCGCTTCGCCTCCCTGGGCGACGGGCGCGGGCTCCGGCTCGTCGGCGAGCGCCACGCGCGGCGAGGCCACGACGACACCGAGGGAGAACAGGAGGGAGAGCGAACGGGGGAGCATCGCGCGCCTTTCTTCGCACGGCGTCGCGCGCCCGTCGACCACCTAGAGCTTGCGGCGGGCCAGCGTCTCGGGGTCGTAGAAGCCCTCCCGCGGCGGCGGGCTCGCGACGAGGGCTCGGAGCTCTGCGGCCACCGCCGCGGGGTCCGGCCCCTCGTGGTGGTCGTGCTCGTGGTCGTCGTCCCACGCTTCGTGCTCGGCGCTGGTCGTGGTGCGCCGCCGCTTGCGACGGGCGAGGAGCACGACGACGAGCACGAGCACGAGGAACAGGAACCCGGCGCCGACGATCAGCAGCCACATCGTCGTCGGGTCCTTGCGGAGCTTGAACAGCAGCTCCGCGATCCAAGAGCGCTTCGGCGGCGGCGCGAACTTGCCCTCGGCCTCGTACGACCCGATCACGTCGGTGCACACGCCGGTCTCGCCGGGGGCGACGAGCTCGGCACACGCGAGCGAGCACGCGACGAGCGACACCTTGCCGTCGTTCTCGGAGAACCCGATCAGCGAGAGGCCCTGCAGCAAGACGATGCCCCCGCCCTTCGTGACCTTGCCCTTGGTGGACTTCTCCGCGAAGTCGGCCTTGGCCGAGAACGGCTGCAGGATGCGGGGGCCGTCCTCCTTGAGGGCGTCGGGCTCGATCGACTGCAGCGTCGTGTACTTGCCGATCTCCTTCTCGGTCGCGGCGATCATCTGCGTGAACGCGGCGTCGCGGATCGCGTCGGCCCAGTAGTCGCCCTTGGCCTTGCCGCAGACCAGCACCACTTCGTGGATCGCGGGCGGCTTGCCCTTGGGCTCGTGGACGCCGTAGCCCTTGCGCGAGACGACCTCGACGTCCTGGTTGGGGTCGGGCTCGACCTCGGGCAGCGCGGCCTCGGGCAGCTCGGGCCAGTCGGTCGGGATCTTCAGCGTGAGGCCGAGATCACCGACGCCCAAGGACAGTTTGCGCGGGGTGCGTGGGCCCTTGGGCTGCGCCGACGCCGAAGCGGACGGCGCGGGCGGGGGCTCGGCCGACGCGGCCCCAGAGGCGGACAGGGACGTCGAAGGCTCCACCGAGGGGCCGGGGCCAGGGCCGGGCTTGGGACTGGTACCGGTGGCCGGCCCGGTCGGGGTCGGCGCCGACAGCGGAGGGGGGGCGGTGACCGAGGTCGGTGGGGTCGGGTCGCCCTTGGTGGTGGACTCGCCGCCGCCCTTGGTGGTGGCCTCGCCTTGCGGCGCCGCCTTCGCGCCCGGCGAGAACACCGGGATCAGCGCGACGAGGAGGACGATCAGGAGTCGGAGGGATCTCCCTCGACCGTCCTTCTGGGCGCGCGACAGGCCAGCCATCGAAGCCACGAATAGCACGAGGCGGGCGCGGATTTCGCGCTCGCCTCTGCGGTTGCGTCCGATCGACGGATCGATCGGCGCGTCGGCGGCCACCCTCGCGGGCGGCCCCTGTGCAATCACTTCTTCGCGGCCGGCTTCTTGGCGGCGGGCTTGGCGGCCTTCTTGACCTTCTTGGCCTTGAGCGCCTTCTTGGCCTTGGGGGCCGGCTTGGCGTCGGCCGCCGCGGCGTCGTACCCCTCGGGGTGGACGGCGAAGGCCGGCGTGCCCTCGGCGCGACGGGCGCGCTTGTTGGTCTTGCCGTTGGTCGTTTGCTTGCGCTTGCGGATGCGCTGGGACTGCTGCGTCGACGAAACCATGATGACAACCTCGCTGCTGGAAGGCCCGTGCGCACGCATAGGGGCCGGATCGGGCGCCTTCTCGCACGTGGCGGGGGAAGCGGCAAGGCCGCCGCCGCGTTTTCGACATCTACGCCGACGAAGGGTAAGTAGGGACCGATGGCCACCGAGCTCGAAGACGAGGTGCGCGAGCTCAAGCGCGAGGTGATCGAGTCGCGTGGGCTCGTCATCAAGACCAACAACCTGACCAACGCCCTCTCGGCCGACCTCAAGAGCATCTCCAAGCGTCAGGCCGGCTACGAGCGGCGGATCAGCTGGAACAGCGCGAGCGCGTACATCTCGTTCATCGTGGTGGTGCTGCTCGGCGTGAAGGTGCTCTGGGACTACCAGTACGAGAACCTGCGGAGCGGCGACGGCGGCGCCAAGGTGGAGCTCGAGAAGGCGCGGGCTCAGGTCAAGGAGCTCGAGCGCCGCGAAGAGGCCCGCCAGCGCAGCGAGACCGCGGCCCACAAGCTGTACGACCTCGCCAAGCTGGGAAAGCGCGCCGAGTTCCTCGAGCAGGTCGAGCTGGCGCAGCGGGAGGGCGGCGGCCTCACCAAGACCGAGCTCCTCATCTTCCAGGACTTCGCCGAGCGCTACCGCAACGAGCTGGCCCTCGAGCGCTACTCGGCCGGCCTCGACCACGCCCGCGTGGCGCGCTTCCAGGAGGCAGCCACCGCGTTCGAGGAGAGCCTCAAGATCAAGCCCGAGTCCACGACGAGCGCCGCGACGAGGCTCGCCCTCTCGCAGGCCTACCGCCACCTCTCGCGCCAGCGCGACGCGGTGCCGATCCTGCAAGCGCTGTCCGAGAGCACCACGGTCGACAAGGACATCCAGGGCGCCGCGATGTGGGAGCTCGCGCAGTGCCAGGTGGAGATCCAGGCCTGGAACGACGCCAAGGCCACCCTGCGCAACTTCACCAAGAAGTTCCCCGACCACGCGCGCAACTCGGACGCGCGCGTGCAGCTGCAGGAGCTCCAGCTCAAGCACTGAGGAGTGGGCGAGGTGGGGCTCGAACCCACAATTCGACCCAGATTTTAAATCCGGCGCGTCTGCCAGTTCCGCCACTCGCCCGAGGGGCAGCCGAAGCTACCCTCGGGCCGAGGGACCCGCAATCACTCCGCGGCGCAGATGTTCTTGCCCGCCATCAACGGGTGCTCGAGGCACTTCTCGCCCTTGGTGCACGCCGAGTCCGCCTTGCACTCCTTGGCGCAGAAGTTCCCCGGGTAGACCACGAACATGTCCTTCGGGCACTTGGGCGCCCCGCCGGCGCAGCCGATCAAC
The DNA here is from genome assembly GCA_016794445.1 of Myxococcales bacterium. Classification (GTDB taxonomy): domain Bacteria; phylum Myxococcota_A; class Polyangia; order Polyangiales; family JADJMO01; genus JADJMO01. Next base: position 227 of record JAEUKC010000199.1, on the reverse strand, counting down.
TTGTCGCAATCGTCGGCCCAGCTCATCTCGCACCACGGGTTGATGGAGACGTTCTGCCAGTTCGGGTTGCTGTCCTCGCACTTCTCGCCGGTGTGCAGCTTCTTGAAGCACGTGCGCGTGGCGCCGGTCGTCGTCGTCGTGACCGGCTTGTCCTCTTTCGAGCGGCGGCCGCCGGCGGCGCCGGCGGACTACCTCCTGGCGAGGAACAGGTAGTTGAAGCCGCGGAG
>JAEUKC010000188.1:0-7489 GCA_016794445.1 Myxococcales bacterium | reverse complement strand
GCCACGGACTGCCTCGCCGGCGCCGAGGAGGCGCTCGGCCCCATCGACGTCCTCGTCAGCAACGCCGGTTCGCTCACGCTCGGTCCCGTCTCGACGTTCGACCCCGTCGAAGGCGAGAAGATGATGGCGGTGAACCTCCTCTCGCCCGCGCGCCTCATGCGCGCGGTGTTGCCCTCGATGCTCGAGCGACGGAGCGGTGTGATCGTGAACGTCACGTCGGTCGCGGCCTACGTCACCCTGCCGGGATGGATCTACCAGTCCGCGAGCAAGCGCGGCAGCGCGGCGTTCTCCGAGGGGCTCGCGGTCGAGCTCGCGGGCACCGGCGTGCACGTGATGACGGTCTATCCCGGGATGACCGACACGCCGATGACCCAGGGCGGACTCGAGGCCTACGGTCGCACCGGGCTGACCCGGCTGGTGCCGCTCGGCGACCCAGCGCAGATGGCCCGTCGCCTCCGCCGCGCGATCGACAAGCGTCGCCGGCGCATGACGTATCCCCGTTCGTACGCGCTCCTGCGCGCGTTCCCGCGCACCGCGCAGCTCTTCGCCTCGCTGTTCGCGCCCCGCCTCCCCGCCTGAACTCGATCCGCCGAGACCTGCGGCGGCGAGCGTCCGACCACGCCTTTTCACATACGCGTCCGTATGTGAACCCGTCACCCACCGAACCAAGGAGCAGAGACCATGTTCACCCCCGCCCGCTTCGCGCTGACCCTCGCCGTCCTGTCGACCACCGCCTGCGCCGTCGACGCCGATCCCGCCGCGGACGACGAGGCCGCCGCGACCCAGTCGGACGCCCTCGCCTCGTGCGGCTGGCTCGCCGGAGGCAGCTGCAAGGGAGTCCCGGTCGGGGACTGGCGCTCCCCGTACTTCTGGGCGGATGTCTACCTCGCCAAGTTCGCCCGGGAGCGCAAGGCGTTCAACGAGACCCTGGAGCCGGGACCGAAGCGCCTCGAGAAGCCGCGCACCGTCGTCCTCGTCACGGGCGTCACCATCCGCGCCGCCTGGTTCGACGGCATCGCCGCGCGCCTCCGCCGCGACGGCTTCCGCACCGTGACCTACGAGCCGCCGGCCCTCCTGACCGGCGACCTGTTCCAGGCGTCCAAGGACCTGGGCGCGTTCCTCGAGCGCGTGCAGGCGGAGAGCGGCGACGACAAGATCGACGTCCTCGCCGAGTGCACCGGCGGGCTCATCGCGCGGCACTACATCCAATCCCTCGGCGGCGCCGCGCACGTGTCACGGCTGGTCACGTTCGTGTCGCCGCAGCACGGGATCGCGGCGGTGCCGCTCGTCGCGCGGGTCGCCGGCTGGCCGGCGCTGCGTGACCTCTCCCCCGGGAGCGCGTTCCTCCGAGCGGTCAACGGCGCGCCGATGGCCACCGGCGTCCCGGTCACGTCGATCTACACCTGCACCGACGAATACATCCAGCCGTACACGACCTCGAAGATCCCCGGCGCCACGAACGTCGAGATCTGCGGCGCTGGCTTCGTCGGCCACTTCCAGACCATGTACGATCCCAAGATCTACCTGCTGATGCACGACGCGCTGGTCGCCGAGCCGAAGGCCCCCTGAACGAGCGTCAGCTGTCTCCCCGACGCTTCGTGCGCGGTCGACGAACGAACAGGGAGCCCGCGAGCAAGAAGAGGACGACCGGCGCGGCGTGGCGTCGCCCCGAGCTCGTCGAGCAGCCCGTGTCTTCGTCCACGACGGCGGCCGGACCACCGTCGGGAATCGCATCGGCGTCCTTCGCCCCGGTGTCCGGCGCGCCGATGTCGGGCGCTCCAGTGTCCGACCCCGCGGCGTCGCTGGCCGCATCGATGGCAGCATCGGCAGCATCGATCGTTGCATCGACCCCCGCGTCCGTGGACGGCGGCACGTACGTGCTGCCAGGCGACACCACCGTGACGGTGACCCGCACCTTGCTGGGCATGAACAGCTTCGAGCGCGCGTCGCCCACGTTCTCGGGCGCGGGCTTCACGTTCTTGTCGTCCTTGAGGATCAGGGCCGACTTCAGGATGCCCTTCGTCCAGTCGACCTGGGCGTACTGGTAGAAGCTCGGGAACGGCGTGGCCCACGTGTACACGCCGGTCGTGGTGTAGATCGGCGATTGATCCGTGCACGCGTAGCTGGGCGTGCCCTCGAAGCAGATCTGGAAGCGCGTCTTCTCGGCGCTCGGCTTGGTGAACACCTCGAGCCGCACGTGGACCGTGCCCGCGGTCGCGTAGTCGACCGGCGCCTTCCAGTTCTTGGGCGTCTCGGCGGAGGGGGGCAGCCGCAGGTGCGAGTCCGTCGTCGTCGTCGCGGAGTGCTCGTAGGTGACCTCCGCGACCACGAACTGGGCGGCCAGAGCGGGCGTCGGCACGAGCAGGAGGGCGGCGACGAGGGCGAGGCGCATCCTCGGGAGGGTACCGGTTCGTGTTCGCACCGAATACGGGTTGCTTGGTCGCTCGGGACCGCATCCACCCCCGCGGTCACTTCGTCGGGAAGCCGCGCTTCTCGAGCAGCGCCTTCACGTCCGGGTCGCGGCCGCGGAACAGCCGGTAGGCCTCCGCGCGGTCCGTGGAGTTGCCGGGCGCGAGGATGTACTTGCGCAGCTTGTCCGCCGTGGGCTTGTGGAACACGTCGCCGGCCTCGTCGAAGGCCTTGCGGGTGTCCGCGTCCATCACCTCCGACCAGAGGTAGCTGTAGTACCCGGCCGAGTAGGCGTCGCTCGTGAACAGGTGGTTGAACTGCGGCAGGCGGTGCCGCAGCGCGACCTCCTTGGGCGCCCCGAGCTCCTTCAGCGTGTCGCGCTCGAAGGCCGCGGGATCGAGCTTGTCGTCCGGCCCCCACGCCTTGCTGTGGAGCTCCATGTCGACGATCGCCGCCGTCAGGTACTCCACCGTGGCGTAGCCCTGGTTGAAGCGCCCCGCGGCGAGGACCTTGCTCACCAGCGCCTGCGGCATGGGCTTGCCGGTCTTCGCGTGCTTGGCGAACCGATCGAGGATCGGGCGCGTGAGCACCCACATCTCGTGCACCTGCGAGGGGTACTCGACGAAGTCCCGCGGCGTCGACGCGAGCCCCGGCCACACCACCTCCGACAGCAGCCCGTGGAGCGCATGCCCGAACTCGTGGAACAGCGTGCGGGCGTCGTCGAGCGAGATCAGCGTGGGTTGCCCCGCGGGCGCGGCGACGAAGTTGTTGTTGTTGGAGACGATCGGCGTGACCACCGTGCCGGTGAAGCTCTCGTGGCCCTTGACGATCGACGCCCACGCCCCCGAACGCTTGTGCGCCCGCGCGAAATAGTCACCGTAGAACAGGCCGACGTAGGCGCCGGTGGCCTTGTCCTTCACCTCCCATACCCGCACGTCGGGCCGGAACGTGGGCACCTTGCCGGTGATCTCCGTGAAGGTGATGCCGTACAGCTGTTCCGCCATGTAGAAGGCCGCGGCGATCATGTTGCCGAGCTCGAAGTAGGGCTCGATCTCCGTCTGATCGAGCGCGTACTTCTGCTTGCGGACCTTCTCGGCGTAGTAGAGGTAGTCCCAGGGCTCGACCGTCGCGACCTTGTCCTTCTTGGCGAGGACCGCCATGTCGGCGACCTCCTCCTTCACGCGGCCGGCGGCGCCGACCCACACCTTCTTCATCAGGTCGCTGGCCTTCTTGGGGTCGACCGCCATGGTGTCGGACATGCGCCAGTGCGCGTGCGAGGCGTAGCCGAGGAGCTTCGCGCGCTCCGCGCGGAGGCGCACGATGCGCACGATGGTGGCGTTGGTGTCGTTCTTGTCGCCGTTGTCGCCGCGCTTCTTGAACGCCTTCCACACCTTCTCGCGCAGGTCGCGGCGCTTGCTGCTCTGGAGGAACGGGTCGACGCTCGAGCGCGTGTTCACGACCGCCCACTTGCCGACGAGCCCACGCTCCTTGGCCGCCGCGGCGAGGGCATCGACCAGTGATGGGGCGAGCCCGGCGAGATCGTCCTTCGTCTCGAGCACGATCCACGTGTCCTCGTCGGCGAGCACCTTGTTGCCGAAGTCGGCGAAGGCGACGGCGAGCTCCTGGTTGATCTCACCGAGGCGCTTCTTCTGGTTCGCGTCGAGCCGGGCGCCGGCCCGCACGTACTGCTCGTGGACGAGCTCGACGAGGCGCTTCTGGTCGGGGGGCAGCCCCGCGCGCTTCTCGTGCACGGCGGCGATGCGCGCGAAAAGCGCATTGTGGAACGTGATCTTGTCGTAGGTGGCGGCCTGCTTCGGCGACCACTCGCGGTCGATCTCCTGCACGTCCTTGGTGGCGAGGTTGCCCGTGAACACGCCGAACAGGTTCTCGGCGCGGCCCTCGTGGCGGCCCGCGTCCTCGAGCGCGCGGATGGTGTTGTCGAACGTGGGCGGCGAGGGGTCGGTCGCGATGACCTCGACCTCGGCGAGCAGCAGCGCGAGGCCGACCTCGAACGCCTTCGGGAAGCCCGCGGCCTTCGCCTTGTCCCACGGCGGGACGCCGCCGTACGGGCCGGCCCACGGCGCGAGCAGCGGGTCGTCTGCGGCGAGCTTGCGCAGCCGCGCGACTTCGTCGACGGCCTTGGCGTGCGGATCTTCGGTGGGCTTCATGGGCTTGGCCTCGTGCGACGGAGAGGGGGGCGGGACGGGGGTCGGTGCAGGCCCGCAGGCGAGCAGCACGGCGAGCGGCAGGAGGTACGGTCGCTTCATCGGAGCGCGCATTGGCTGCCACGCCCGGCCGGCGGTCAAGAGGCGGCGCGCCGTCGACTCGGGAGAGACGAGCGGTCACCCGCGGAGGTGGCGCGTGATCGCGTCTCGCACGGCACCAGCTCGCGCGTCGGGCTGCCGCACCGCGCAGGGAAGTGTGTTATCGAGCGCCGCATGAAGCAGCTCTCCTCCGTCGTGGTGTTCGCCCTCGCCAGCCTTGCCGCATCGTCGGTCGAGGCGGACAGCAAGTGGATGGAGGGGAAGGTCACCTACAAGTTCGCCGGCATCGACACGGCGTTCACCGATCCCGCCGAGGCCTGCAAGGCCGGCGTCGCCCTGCTCGCGAAGAGCGGCAACAAGAAGACGTTCGTGAGCGTCAAGGAGGGCACGTCGAGCACGATGATGACCTGTTTGCTCAAGGAGTCGGACGGCAAGAGCTTCGAGCAGAGCAACATCCTCACGAAGGTCCTCCAGTGCCCGGAGACCACGAGCGCGAAGAGCACGAACAACTCCGGCAACTTCGCCGACGTCAAGTGCAAGTGCGACGACAAGAACGGCTGCCCCGCGCCCGGGAAGCCCGCGATGAAGCCCGATGCGAAGCCCGCGCTGACCGGCAAGTGGATGGACGGGGTCGTCACCTACAAGATCGGTGGCGTCGACAAGGTCTTCGATGCGCCCGCCGACGCGTGCAAGGCCGGCGTCGCCCAGCTCGCGAAGTCGGGCAACAAGAAGACCTTCTCGAGCGTCAAGGAAGGCACCTCGAGCACCATGATGACGTGTTTGCTCAAGGAGTCCGACGGCAAGGACTTCGAGCAGCTCAACGTGGTGTCGAAGATCCTGCAGTGTCCCGACGGCACGGCCGCGAAGAGCACCAACAACTCGGGCGAGTTCGCCGACATCAAGTGCAAGTGCGACGACAAGAAGGGCTGCCCGGCCCCCGGGGCGCCCACGGTGAAGGTGCCGGACGTGAAGCCCGCGCTGACCGGCAACTGGATGGATGGCGTGCCGGCCTACAAGATCGGTGGCGTCGACAAGGTCTTCGATGCGCCCGCCGAGGCCTGCAAGGCCGGCGTCGCGGAGCTCGCGAAGAGCGGCAACAAGAAGACCTACTCGAGCGTCAAGGAAGGCACCTCGAGCACAACAATGACCTGCGTGCTCAAGGAGTCCGACGGCAAGGTGTTCGACCAGCTCAACGTGGTGACGAAGCTCTTGAAGTGCCCGGCCGACACGGTCGCGAAGAGCACGAACAACTCGGGCGAGTTCGCCGACATCAAGTGCAAGTGCGACGACAAGAAGGGCTGCCCGAAGAACTGAACGGGCCCGATCCGGCCTCGGGAGGCGCGAAGGTCCCGTTCGAGGCATGTTGTCCCCTGCCCGAGCGAAGAATCGAGGACTCCGTGCCGCCCTGCTGAGCGGCACGTGGGGTGCAGTGGCGCGATCATGCGAAACACACTCCCAAAGATCGTCTTCGTCTCCACCCTCGCCCTCACCGGCCTGGCCATGGGCGCGTGCACGGCCGACATCCACGACAACACCATCAACATCCCCGACGCCAAGGTGACGTTCAACACCGACGTCGACTCGACGACCATCGCGCCGGGTCAGGCCGTTCCGATCACCCTCACCGCGGAGAACGTCTATCTCATCGAGCCGTCGGAGACCCCGCCCGCCGCGCACGCCTCCGACGCCGGGCACTTCCAGATCTACCTCGACGACGTGGGATCGACGGCACTCGCCATCACCGCGAAGGTCAAGACCACCGTCACCGTGCCGGCCAACACCAAGGCCGGGCCGCACAAGCTGATCTGCCGCGTGCACAAGCACAACGGCGAGTCGACGACGACGATCGTCGAGGTGAACATCACCGTGGTGATCAAGACCGGACCGGTCGACGGGGGCGTCGCAGAGAGCGGGTAGCCCTCACCGGCAGACCGTGAAGACCTCGCTGCCGGTCTTCGGCGTGCTGTCCCCGACGAACCGGAGCGTGCCCACCGAGCCCGCCTTGGTGCAGACCGCGCCGACGACCGCCGGGACGGTGGAGTAGCAGAAGCCTCCGCCCGTCCCGAGCGTGAAGGTCGGGTCTTCGAGGCACCCCTTGGTGACCTCGGCCGACGCGCGTCCCGCCGTCAGCTGGCGGACCTCGCACACCAGCCGGCGGCGACCATCCGAGCCGACCGCGATGAGGTTGTCGCCCTCCACGATGGGCTTGTTGCAGCCGAGGGCGACCGAACCCACGAGGAGTGAGCGAACGAACGTGCGGCACCTGCAGGAGCGTCGTCGCATGGAGGTTCGGGGGAGCCAAGGATGCGAACGCGGCGCAAGCAGTCCGTAGGTCCCCTGGCTCGGTAACGGATCTTCGTCGAGGGCGTCTCATCGGACGGAGACCACCATGCCGCAACGCGACGCCCGCAAGGGCCTCGGTCGATGGTCGCAGATCACCGACCTCCCCGAGTGGATCGCCTGGATGCACCTCGGTCTTGCCGGAGCCCTCGCGGTCGCGCTCGCCTGGAACCTCCGGTTGCCCCTCGGCGTCGCCATCGCGATCTGGCTCGGTGGTGCTCTGCTCCTCACGCTGGGACTCCGGTGGAGGAGCACGGCGATCGCGACCGCGGTCCTCGGCACGGTGTTCGCGACGGTCACCAGTGCTTGCACGGTGGGGGTGTTGCTCACGCACTTCTCACAGAGGCTGCTCTCCGGTGCGATTGGGACGTACGTGTCTCTCGCCCTGGGGGGCATCCTCGGCGCATGGCTCGCCATCGAGCGATACCGACCGTTCGTCTCGGGTGTCCGGGCTCACCGGGCCGACGACTGAGCCA
>JAEUKC010000173.1:0-20960 GCA_016794445.1 Myxococcales bacterium | reverse complement strand
CCCGACGAGCTCACCACCGCCGAGTGCCTCGACGTCATCGATCAGCTCGCCGACCTCGGCACCATGGAGATCGTCTTCATCGGCGGCGAGGTCTACCTGCGCGAGGACTGGCTCGACCTCATCCGTCACACGCGCAAGAAGGGCATGCAGGCGCTGATCACGACGGGCGGTCGCGGCTTCACCAGGGAGCGCGCGAAGGCCGCGGCCGACGCGGGGATCAACAGCGTGAGCGTCTCCGTCGACGGGCTCGCCGAGACCCACGATCGGCTCCGCGGCCTCCAGGGTTCGCACGCCGCCGCGCTCACCGCGCTCGAGAACCTGCAGGCCGCGGGCGTGCGCGTCTCGGCCAACACGCAGATCAACCGGCTCTCCATGCACGAGCTGCCCCAGGTGTTCGAGGCGATCCTCGCGCGCGGCGTGCACAGCTGGCAGATCCAGCTCACGGTCCCCATGGGTCGCGCGGCCGACGAGCCCGACGTGGTGCTCCAGCCCTACGACATGCTCACGCTGTTCCCCCTGCTCGGCGAGCTCGCGGACCGCTGTCGCAAGGAGCGCGTGCTCCTGTGGCCCGGCAACAACGTCGGGTACTTCGGCCCCGTCGAGACCAAGCTGCGGGGCACGATGCCCCGCGGCCACCTCGCCTCGTGCGGCATGGGTCGCTCGGGGTTCGGCATCGAGTCGGACGGCACGGTCAAGGGCTGCCCCTCGCTCGCCACCGCGCGCTGGGCCGCCGGCACCGTGCGCGAGCACCGCCTCGCGGACCTCTGGGAGCGGAGCAGCCGCATGCGCTTCGCCCGCGATCGCCAGGTCTCGGATCTGCGCGGCTACTGCCGCACCTGCTACTACGCCGAGGAGTGCCGCGGTGGCTGCACGTGGACCTCGGAGTCGATCCTCGGCGAGCCCGGCGACAACCCCTGGTGCCACCACCGCGCCCTCGAGCGCGACCGCGCGGGCCTGCGCGAGCGGCTCGTGCCGGCGGTCGCGGCCGAGGGCAACCCTTTCGACATGGGTCGCTTCGACCTGATCCTCGAGCCGCGCGACGCCACCGGCTGAAGCCCGTCCCGGGCGTGGCAGCAGGTGGCAGTATCAGACGAGGAGCCCGTCGGCGGGTGGCGCGCCGTAGGGCTTGTTGGAGTTCGGCGGCGGCTTCGGATAGGCCGACAGCACCGGGACGTTGGCGACGGTCGGTCGCGGAGGAGCCGAAGCAGAGGCGGACGCGGATGCCGACAACGCCGCCGACGCGGAGGCGAGCGCCGAGGCCACGGTCGCCTCCATGGCGCTCAGACTGGCGACGACGCTGGGCGCGACGGAAGGCACCGGAGACGCCACGGGAGAAGCGGCCGGGGCGCTCCCCACCGGCTTCGCGGGCTCTGGCTTCGGCTCCTCCTTGCAGCCCACGATCGCGGTCGAGAGCGCGAACGCCCCCGCCGCGGCGCGCGCCGCGCGTCCGAACCCGAGCGGACCGGGCACCGGCGTGGGCGCCGGCGCGCCGCAGAACGGGCATGTGTCGTCGCCGCTCCGCACGTGGCGGAGGCATTGGCAGCAGGGTGTCAGCATCAGGCGAGCAGCCCGTCGACGGGCGGGGCGCCGTAGGGCGGCATCGCGGTCGGCACCGTGGAGGTCGCCGTCGGGAGCGGCTTGGCCGTGGCGGTCGGCTCCGTCGTCGGCGCGACGCTCGCGCTCGCCGAGGGCTCGGGCTTGTTCGTGCCGTTGGTGGAGTCGGCCGGCACCTTGTTGTTGCCGCACGCGACGAGGGTGGTCGCGACGGCCGCGCCGAACGCCATCCGTGCTGCGCGGGAGAGGCGCGCCGGAGGAGCGCCGGGGTCGGCGCTCGCCACGCCGAGGGCGACGTCGCAGAACGGACACTGCGCCGCGTTCGCGCGCACGTGACGGAGGCAGGAGGTGCAGGGGACGAGGTGCATGGGGTGAGAGGCTATCCGACGGACCCGGCGCCGGTCACCTCGCGCACGAACCCCGCGATCTCCTGGACGATCCGCGAACTCCACGCGCCCTTGCCATAGGCTGCGAGGCTCGCCGCCAGGGAGTCGTGGTGGGTGAAGGCGTGGTCGAGCCCGGGCAACGTGCGGATCTCTCCGCCCGCGAGCGCGGCCACGTCGGCTTGCTCCTCGCCGTCGACGACCCAGTCGTGTTCGCCGGCGAGGACGAGCATGCGCGCCGCGCGCCGACGCCACGCCGAGGCGAGGTCCGTCGCGGCGAGCTGCTGGTGGAACGCCCGCGAGCGCTCGTGGACGATCTCGTCCTCGTCGAGCGCACGCCGCTCCTCGGCCCACGCGGCGTCGATCTCGGCCGCCGACGCCCCGCGGAGGAGCAGCTGGCGGCGCGTACCCTCCTCGAGCGTCGTGAACCACGGGCGCGCGGTGGTGCCGTAGACCACGCGCGCGATCGCGCCCTCGAGCAGCGGCGCGACCATGCCGCCGAGGCTGTGCCCGAGGAGGACCACGCCCTGCACGAACGGTCGCGCGCGGAGCCACGCGAGCGCCGCCTGCGCGTCGGCCACCTCGGTGTCGAAGTCGGGCAGCTCGCCCTCGCTGTCCCCGACCCCACGACGCTCGAGCCGCATCGTGACCAGGCCCTCCGCAGCGAGCCCGTGCAGGAGGCGCGCGATCGGCGGCGCGCCTCCGACGAAGTCCAGGGACGAGGGCCCGATCCCTTGCAGGAACAGCACCGCCGGCGCGCGGGCGGCGGGCCGCGTGACGATCGTGCGCAGCGAGACGTCGCGATCGATCTGCCCGTATTCGACCGTGGCCCCGGGCACGGTCTCCGAGGGTCGGCGCTGGACGGTCGCCTCGTGCAGGCCGCGCTCGCTCTCGATCGCGACGCGTGGCTCTTGGCCGATCGCCTGCCACGCGCGCCGCAGCTCGCGCGCCGATCGCACCGGGAGCCCGCCGATCCCGACCACGACGTCGCCGGCCGCGAGCCCCGCCTCGTCCGCCATCGACCCCGCGCGCACGGCGGCCACGTGCATCCCGCGCGCGCTGAACGACGGGCTCGCGAGCTCGGCGCCCAGCAGGGGCATTCGCGGTAGAGTCGCCACGTGAAGGTCTCCGCGATCCACGTCTATCACGCGCCGCTCGCCGAGGTGCGCGCGGCGTTCGCGAAGCTCGATCCGTCGCGCACCCTCGTCGAGGCAACGGGTCCCGCCGCGCTCGCCGAGGCCGAGGTGGTGTTCACCGCGGTGCCTCCGCCCGGGTCGTTCGTCGAGGCGCGGCGCCTGCGCCTCGTGCAGGGGATGGGCGTCGGGGTCGATCACTTCTATCCCGATCACGGCGGCGTCCCCGACGGGGTCCCGGTCGCGTGCGCGCGGGGCGTGTTCGCCGAGGAGGTCGCCCAGCACGCGGTCGGCCTCCTGCTCGCGCTCGTGCTCGGGCTCCCGAGCCACCTCGCGCGGCAGGCCACGCGCACCTGGCACCCGTTCGCGCACGGCACGCTCGCGGGGCGCAGCGCCGTGATCCTCGGCGCCGGCGCCACCGGCGCGCGCATCGCCGCGATCCTCCGCGCGCTGTCGATGCAGGTGACCGTGGTCGGACGCACGGCGCGAGAAGGCGTCGTCGGCAGCGAACGCCTGCGCGAGGTCGCGCGCGGCGCCGACGCACTCGTCGTGTGCTGCGCGCGCACGCCCGACACGCGCGGGCTCGTCGATGCGCCGCTCCTCGAGGCCCTCGCCCCCCACGCGCACGTGATCAACGTGTCGCGCGGCGGGATCGTCGTCGAGGCCGCCCTGCTCGACGCCCTCGAGCGCGGCCACCTCGGCGGCGCGGGGCTCGACGTGTTCGACGTGGAGCCGCTGCCGACCGAGAGCCCCCTGTGGACGGCCCCCAACGCGATCGTCACGCCGCACGTCGCCGGCCACGGGCGCGACTACGTGCGCCAGATGGTCGCGCGGCTCCTCGAGAACGTGCGGCGCCTCGAGGCCGGCGAGCCGCTCCTCGACGTCGTGGATCGGCTTCGCGGTTACTGAGCGAACGCGCGGCGCAGCGCGTGGATGGCGTCGAGCACCGGGCGCCTCGCGGCCTCGATCGTGCCCGACATGTTGAAGTAGCCGTGGATGGTCGACCCGTAGCACTGGTGCTGCACCGAGACGCCGGCCTCCGCGAGCTTGTCGGCGTAGGCCTGACCCTCGTCCCGCAGCGGGTCGAAGCCGGCCGTCTGCACGAGCGCGGGCGGCAGGCCGGCGAGGCTCTTCGCGAAGATCGGCGAGGCGCGCGGCAGCCGGTGATCCGCCTCGTTCGGCGCGTAGTGGTCGATGAACCAGTCCATCGTCGCCTTCTCCAGGAAGTACCCCTTGGAGAGCGTGCGGTGCGACGGGAAAGACCGCGTGAGGTCGACCGCCGGGTAGACGAGCACCTGGAAGCAGGGGCGCACCGCGTCGTCGCGCGTGTCGAGCGCGACCACCGCCGCGAGGTTGCCACCGGCGCTGTCGCCCATCACGGCGATGCGGTGCGGATCGACCCCGAGGGAGGCGGCGTTGGCCACGACCCAGCGGAACGCCGCCGTCGCGTCGTCCACCGCGGCCGGGAACGGGTGCTCGGGCGCGAGGCGGTAGTCGACCGAGATCACCACGCAGGCCGCGTCGTCCGCGATCTCGCCGCACACCGGGTCGTGCGAGTCGAGGCTGCCGATCACCCAGCCGCCGCCGTGGAAGATCACCACCGCCGGCGCCGCGTCGCGCAGCCCGCGTGGGTGGTAGATGCGCACGGGGATCTCGCCCGCCGGCGTCGCGAGGCGGCGGTTCTCGACCGTCTCGAGCGACCGCCGCGGCGGCGCGAACGCGAGCGCGTTCACGTCGAGCTCGCGCCGCGCCTGGGCCACCGAGAGCTCGTGCGTGTGCTTCTTGCCGAGCTTGTCGAACAGGAACAGCACGAGCTGGATCTGCTCGTCGAGCACGTAGCCGTCGTGCGTCCTCCTCGTACCCCCGCTCATGCGCACGAGGACGGGACGCGGCAGTTGCAGCATGGCGCGGGCGGCCTTGCCCTCGAGGGCGGCGCGGCGGGAGACGGGCATGCCCCGTTTCTATCACGAAGGCACGAACGCCCCGCGCACGAGCGCGAGCGGCACCACCCCCGCGGGCACGGGCAGCGCGAGATCCTCGGGATCGTCGAGCGGCCCACCCTCGCGCACCTTGGCCGACGCCTCGGAGAGGCCGAGCGCCACGACCGCCGTCGCCGCGAGCTCCTTGTCGTTCGGCGCGCGCGCGTGCGCCGAGCGGCCCGCCTCGAGCTTGTCGACGAGCGCCGCGAGGGCCTGATCCTTCTCGGGGCCGACCACCGCGCGCCCCTGGCCGAGCACGACGACCGACCGGTAGTTCATGGAGTGATGGAACGCCGATTTCGCGAGCACGAGCCCGTCGAGGAGCGTCACGGTGCAGCACAGCGTCGGGGCGCTCGCCGCGTTCTTCAGGAGGCGGCTCGCGATCGCGCCGTGCAGGTACACGGCGTCGCCCACGCGGACGTAGGCCATGGGGATCACGAACGGCTGACCTCCGTCGACGATGCCCACGTGGGCGACGAACGCCTCGTCGAGGATTGCGTCGATGGCGGCGCGGTCGTACGTGGCGCGACGCGGCAGGCGATGAACGGTGGTGCGGGGGGTCGGCATGCCCTCGAACGTGCCTCCGCGCTGGTACCTCCGGAAGATCCAGTTCGCACAATTCTCATGGACCACCTCCCTTCCTCGCACTGGCCCCACCACGAGCTCGTCGCCGCCCCGGACCACACCCCGGAGCAGTGGATCGTGTTCCTGCACGGCATCCTCGGCACCGGCGCCAACTGGCGCTCGCTCGCGCGCAAGGTGGTCGGCGCCGTGCCCCGCTTCGGCGCCGTGCTCGTCGATCTGCGCGGCCACGGCCGCTCGCACCGCCTCGGCCCGCCGTGGACCCTCGACCGCGTCGCCGAGGATCTGCTCGCGCTCCCGGTGCCGATCGCGGGCGCCCTCGGCCACAGCTTCGGCGGCAAGGTGGCGCTGGTCCTGCACGGACTCGCGCCGCTCGAGCGCCTGATCCTCGTCGACAGCAACCCCGGCCCGCGCCCGACCGCGCGCGGCTCGGAGTCCACGCTCGACGTGCTCGAGATGCTCCGGAAGCTCCCGCCCACGTTCCGCGACCGCGTCGAGTTCCAGGACGCCGTCCGCGCCGCAGGGCAGCCGCTGGGCATCGCGCAGTGGCTCGCCATGAACCTCGTGCGCGAAGGGGAGCGCGTGCGCTTCGGCCCCGAACTCGACGGCGTGCAGGCCCTCCTCGACGACTACTTCGCCCGCGACCTGTGGCCGGCGCTCGAGCCCGCGCGCGCGATCACCGACGTGATCGTCGGCGGCGCCTCGTCGGTGCTCGACGCGGCCGACCGCGCCCGCCTCGCCGGCAACGAGAGCCTGCGGCTGCACGTCGTGGAGGGCGCCGGCCACTGGGTGCACGTCGACGCCGCGGCGGCGGTCGAGGCGCTGGTCATCGAGGCGCTGGGGCGCGAGGGCTAGCTCGGCGGTCGGGCGTTCTTCGCGCGCGAGCGCTTCTGCACGACGTCCGATCTGCGCTCGAGGACGCTGTTCGCCCGGTGCTGCGCCGCGATCGCGAGCACCCGTCGCGCGGCGACGCGGGCGCGCCCGCGCATGCGGTTGTCGGCCAGCTTGCCGAAGCCGCCCTTCACCCACGCGCGGTGGATGGCTTCGACCACGGCGTCCTCGTCGAGATCGAGGTCGCGCACCGCGAAGGTGGTCGTGCGCTTGAGCGATCGGACGCCCGCGAGGCTGCGCCGGCAGCCGCAGGCACCATCGGCCCTCTCGTTCGAACACTCGCCGCTCCCGAAGAAGACGAGCTCGCCCTCGGGCACGAAGCAGAAGTCGTTCTCTCGCTGGCCCTGCGTCTCCTTCGTGCTGACGAGCACCTTCATGCCGACGAGGATGCCACAAATGCGAAGAGGGCCGCCGTCACCGGCAGCCCCCTTGGCAGAGTCGCGCAGGATTACTGCTTGTTCATCTCGTCGTACTGCTCGCGGACCGACTTGGCGCTCTTCTCGAGCATCGCCTTCTCCTCGTCGGTCAGGTTCAGCACGTGGATCTTCTCGACGCCGCCGGCGCCGATGACGCACGGCACGCCGCAGAACATGTCCTTGTAGCCGTACTCGCCGTTGCAGTAGGCGGCGGCCGCGAGGAGGCGCTTCTCGTCGCGGAGGTACGCGCGCGCCATGCTGACCGCGGCGGTGGCCGGGGCATAGAACGCGCTCGTGCCCATCAGGTTGACGATCTCGCCGCCGCCCTTGCGGGTGCGGTCGATGTGCGGCTGCAGCGCCTCGCGGCTCATGAGCTGCGTGACGGGGATGCCGTTGACCGTGGTGGCCGAGACGATGGGGACCATGTCGTCGCCGTGGCCGCCGAGGACCATGCAGCGGACGTCCTTGGTGGCGACGCCGAGGGCGCGCGCGACGAACAGCTGGAAGCGCGCGGAGTCGAGGACGCCGGCCATTCCGACGACCTTGTTGGCGGGGAGGCCGCTGGCCTTCCACACCGCGTAGACCATCGCGTCGACCGGGTTGGTGATGACGATGACGAAGGCGTTCGGCGCGTACTTGCCGATGTTCTCGCCCCACTGCTTCATGATCTTGTGGTTGAGGCCGATGAGGTCGGCGCGCGACTGGCCGGGCTTGCGCGGGAAGCCGGCGGTGATGATGCACACGTCGGTGTCGGCGAGGTCTTCGGGGTTGGCCGAGCCCTTGATGTTGCGGTCGTAGCCGAGGATGGCGCCGTTCTGCTCGAGGTCGAGGGCCTTGCCCTTGGCGAAGTTCTCCTTCTCCTTGATGTCGAACAGGGTCACGTCGCCGAGCTCCTCGCGCGCACACAGCGCAGCGAGCTCACCACCGATGTTGCCTGCGCCGATGAGCGCGATCTTCGTGCGGGTCTTGGCCATGGAGCATCTCCTCTTGCGGGGACCGCGGCATACACCCGCCGCGCGCCCGGGGGAACGACCGGTCGGTGCGCCGGCGACCGACGGCCGATCGTGACCCGCCGTAGGCACTGGTCACGCGGCATGTGGCACGAACGGCACAGCCTCGACCCCGCGGCGCGAGCGCCATTTCGCGGAGATTTCACCCTCCGCGGCGCAGAACGGCTGGGCACGGGTCTTGGAAGGAGGCGGCCATGCGCTTCGCCTTCGCCCCCGCTGCTTTCACCCTCGCCGTCCTCGTCGCGCCCTTCGCCCACGCCGACGGCATCCAGGAAAGCGCGGCGGAGGAGGAGCCGGCTCCCACGGCGGCGCCTGCCCCGACGCCGAAGGGTGGCACCACGGTCGTCGCGCCGCCGGGTGGTGGGGTCACGGTGGTCGCCCCGACGGCCGGTGGCGGGACGGTCACGGCCCACGGCTGCGCGGTCGTCCAGGTCGAGGGCAGCCCGGCGGTGGTGCAAGGCGTGGGTGGGAGCGTCACGGACACCGCGTGCGCGCCCTATCAGCCCGCGGACCCGCCGGCGCCGAAGATCATCTACGTCCACGACCGTCCGCGGTTCGCGTCGGACCCGAGCCGCGGGGTTCTCATCGCGCTCGGCGCCGTCGCGCAGGGGCTCGGCTCGCTCGTGCTCGGCGCCTGGTACGCGCAGTCGATGCAGGACGAGTACTACCAGTGCCAGAGCGAGAAGGGCCGGATCTACACCACGAGCTACGGCAGCGGCACGTACACCTACCCGGACTACGCGGCCGTGAAGAAGGCGTGCGGCTCGTCGGGGGCGTGGGGCTCGCTCGCCATCTACACGGCGAACATGGCGTTCGCGCCCACCGCGGCCTCGTTCCAGGTCGGCGCGACCAAGCGCGCGTGGATCTTCGCGGGCGCCATCACCGCGTCGATCGCTGCCGGCAAGCTCGTCGACATGAACGACGAGAAGGACGGCTGGCGGGGGGTGGGCCTCGGCGGCGCGATCCTCGGCTTCGTCGTCCCCGCCACGCTCGGCATCGTCGCGCTCGCCACCACGCCGCACCGCGAAGACCTGCGGGAGACCAAGCCCGAAGCGTCGTTCACCAACTTCGGCATCGCCCCGGTGGGCGACAGCAAGCACGGCGTCACGGGCGCCTCGCTCGCCCTCGGCGGGAAGTTCTAGCCGACCGGGCGCAGCATCTCGCAGTGCGGGATGCCGTCCTCGTCGTAGTCGGCCGACACGCGCGCGAACCCGAGCTCGCCGTAGAAGCGCTCGAGGTAGGCCTGCGCCGAGATGCGGATCGGCGCCGCGCCGTGGATGCGCGCGACCGCGGCGAGGCCCTCGCGCATCAGCACGCGACCGAGCCCGGTGCGCCGCACCTCGAGCGCGGTGACCACGCGACCGATGCTCACCTCGGGGTACTTCTCGCCCGGTGGCACGATGCGGAGCGCGGCCAGACACGGGTCGCCGAGCCAGAGGTGGTGGCACACCTGATCGTGGCCGTCGGCGTCGAGGTAGGCGCAGGCCTGCTCGACGACGAACACGCGCTGGCGCAGGGACATCAGCGCATACAGCTCGGCGGCGGTGAGCTCTGCGAACGCCTTGCAGTGCGGCTCCATCGTCGCGCCCCGGGGGTTCGATCAGTCGGTCGCGCCGTCGGCCGCGTCGGTCGCATCTGCCGCCGCGTCGGTCGCGTCTGCCGCCGCCTCGGTCGCCGTCCCGTCGGCGTCGGCGGCGTCGCTCGTCGCGCTGTCGGTCGTGGCGCTGTCGGTCGTCGCGTCGCTGGCGTCGGTCGCATCGCTGGCGTCCGTCGCGTCGGTCGCGTCGCTGGCGTCCGTCGCGTCGCTCGCGTCACCCGCCTCGGCATCGGAGCCACCGTCGGAGCCCGTCTCGGTGAAGCCGCCGGTCTCGCCGCGCTGCTCGACCGTCCATGTGGCGAGCGGGCCCGCGGGGCAGAGCGCCACCACGTCGCCGTAGACGCAGACCTGCGGCCCCTTGCACGCGAGCCCCACCTTGGGCGTGGTCGCGGGGCACGGCTCGGGCGGCGGGGGCGCGGTGCTGATGCCGTTGCCGCCGTTGCCGCAACCCACGCCGATGCCCACGACGAGCAAGACGGCGCCGAGCAGCGCGGGGACGACGACCGACCGGGTACGCATGGAAGTCCGGGCGTTAGCACATCACGGCGCGCGGAGCGCCTGCTTCTGCACCTTGCCCATGGCGTTGCGCGGCAGCTCGGAGAGCACGCGCAGCGCCCGCGGGAGCTTGTACGGCGCGAGCTCTCTTGCCGC
Organism: Myxococcales bacterium; assembly: GCA_016794445.1. Taxonomy (GTDB): domain Bacteria; phylum Myxococcota_A; class Polyangia; order Polyangiales; family JADJMO01; genus JADJMO01. The sequence continues at coordinate 10,764 of JAEUKC010000173.1, read as the reverse complement.
GAACTCCTTGAGCGCCTCGAGGGTCGGCGCCTCGCGTCCTGCGCGCACGACGATGCAGGCGGTGACGATGTCGCCCCACGTCTCGTCGGGCGTGCCGATGACCGCGACCTCGCCGACGTCGGGGTGCGCGCGCAGCACCTCCTCGATCTCGAGCGCCGAGATCTTGTAGCCACCGCTCTTGAGGATGTCGCTCGACGCGCGGCCGAGCAGGCGCACGTAGCCGCGCTCGTCGCGCACTCCGACGTCGCCGGTCTGGAAGCGGCCCTCCGCGTCGAACGCCGCGGCGGTGGCGGCCGAATCGCCGAAGTAGCCGGTGAACATCTGCGGTGAGCGCACGCGGAGCTCACCCGGCTCGCCGTGTGGGAGGACCTTGCCCGCCTCGTCGCACAGATCGATCGCGACGTGCGGCAGCTCGGTGCCGACGAGCCCCGGGGCGCGCTCGCCGACGTAGGGGTTGGAGAGCGCCATCCCGATCTCGGTCATGCCGTAGCGCTCGAGGATCGCGTGCCCCGTGGCCGCCGCGAACCGCGCGTGCAGGTTCGCGGGGAGCGCCGCCGACCCGCACGTGAAGAGGCGCATCGACCGGAGCGCCGTGGTCATCGACGCGCGCTGGGCAGGCTCTGCCGCCTCGAGCGCCTCGACGAGCTTGGCCACCATCGGCGGCACCATCATCATCACGGTGGAGTGCGCGAGCCGCTCGAAGATCGTCTTCGGATCGAAGGAGGCGAACCGCACCTCGGCGCCCGCCCAGAACGCGCCGAGCAGCGCGACGACGACGCCGTGGGTGTGGTGCAGCGGCAGCACGTGCAGAAGGCGATCGGTGCGCTTCCACTGCCAGGCCTCCTCGAGCGCCGCGAGCGTGGCCGCGACGCCGCCGTGCGAGAGCACGACCCCCTTGGGCTTGCCGGTGGTGCCCGAGGTGAACAGCATGAGCGCGGGTGCCGCGTCGTTCGGCTCGGCGTCGTGCGCGAACACGGTCTTGCGCGGGCGATCGAGCACCACGACCGGCAAGCCCTCGCGCACCGGCTCGAGCTTGTCGGCGAGCGCGCTGGTCGAGACGAGCACCTCGGGCTGCGCCACGCGGAGCACGTGCGCGAGCTCCGCGCTCGTGTGCAGCGGCGAGAGCGGCACCGCGGTGCCCCCCGCGAGCAGGATGCCCAGCAGCGTGTCGACGTACCCGCGCGAGGGCGGCGCGAGGAACGCGACGCGCGCGCCGGCGAGGCTCGTGCGCACGCCGCGCAGCTGGGCCGCGAGCGACCGCGACCGCGCGCCGATCGCGCCGTACGTGCCCGCGCCGTGGTCGGACTCGGTCTCTTCGAGCACGCCGAGGTCGGTGCCGACCGGGTGGAGGGCGAGCCTTTGGAGGAGCGAGGACAACGGGGTCTTGCTACGCGCCCTCGTCGGGCTCGAGCGACTTGACCTCGTCGAGGATCTCCTCGACGCGCTGATCGGAGATGCCGAGCGCCTTGCCCAGCTCCTCCATGAACTGCTTCTCCTCGTCGAGGACGATGCCGTCGGCGAGCGACATGGTGCAGGCGAGCGCGAAGGCGTGCTCCTTGTCCTGCATGCGCGGCAGGCGACCGGCGATGGAGCGCAGGCGGGTGGCGCGCCCCTCCTTGGCCTTGCCCTTGAGCTTGAGGAGGACGCCCTTGACGTCCTCGGCCCGCACCGCGCCGCCGCAGATGCCGACGACGCTCGAGACGAACGCCTCGCGCTCCTTGGGGCCGAAGTCCTCGTCGGCGTTGGCCGCGAAGTACATGGCCTCGATGAGCGCCTCCATCTTGGGCGTGACCGTCGACTTCTTCTCGTCCTCGCTCATGGTCGGCCGAGCATAGAATCGAAACGGCCAGCCGCTCTAGACGAATTTGCGGAGCACGAACTTGAGCAGCAACCGGGGCACGAAGGTGGCCTCGACCAGGGCGCCGGCGAGGGCGCGGTGGGCGTCCACGAACCGCGTGGACCACACCTGGAGCACGACCACGAACACGATCCCGGCCACGGCGACGAAACGCCGGAGCGGCGGCCCGAGCTGGACCTCGGTGACCGCCCAGAGCAAGCCCACCGCGGCCGCGAGCTCGAGCGGCGCGGCCCGCAGCTGCGGCGAAGACACCTTGGCCAGCCGGGCGAAGAGGGCCGCCCCCGCGATCAGGACCCCGAAGGCGAAGGCCAGCCGCCGACGGAGGTTCGGGTCCTCGAGGGACCGGAGCAAGTGTGCAGGGAAGAGGAGCAACAGGGTGGCCGGGATCCAGAACCCCGCGGTGGCGGCGCCGAACCCCGGGACCTTGACCTCGACGGAGGTGGAGACGAGCGTGGACTCGATGCCGCCCACGATGCCGGCCACGACGGCCGCGCGGAAACAGGCGATGCCCACCACGTCCAGCGTGGACGGGGTCTCCTCGTCTTCGTCCTCGGGCGCCTCGCTCACCCGCCCGTCATTACCAGACGCTCGAGCTCGCCGCGCCGGTCCAGCGCGTTGATGTCGTCGAAACCGCCGACGGGCGTGTCGCCGATGAAGATCTGCGGCACGGTGCGGCGGCCGGTGGTCTGCACGAGCCAGGCGCGCTTCTCGGCGTCGCCCTCCACGTTGATTTCCTGGAAATCCCAGCCCTTTTTCTTGAGGAGCATCTTGGCCCGCACGCAGTACGGGCACCAATCGGTCGTGTAGACCGTGATGGGCTGCTGCGTCTTCATGGCCTTCGGATGCTCCCTTCACGGAAAGGGTAGCAAGTGCTTGACAGGGTGCGAGGGCCGACTAAGTTGAGCGACCCCAACTGACGCGCGGTGGAGCAGCGGTAGCTCGTCGGGCTCATAACCCGAAGGTCGGAGGTTCAATTCCTCCCCGCGCAACCAAGTAGAGAAGACGTAGCCCCTGCTCCCACCAAGAGCGGGGGCTTCGTGCTTCTGGAGGTGCCCTGACCCTCGGCACAGGCGACCAGCATCTGCGTCGGCCCTGTGATCAAAGACGAAAGACCGACTGCTGTCCTGCCACCGGGCAAAGAGCTGTGTCTCGGACGAGTGCTAGACTTCGCGGCAAGGAGGCGTCATGAACGTCGTTCACCACGAGCTTCGTGTCAGGGGTCCTCACGGATTCCAGCGCGGCCTCCCACCCGGCATCAGTGGCCTGTTGCTCGAGGGCTTCCAGGCGAGCGTGGCTGGTGCAGTACGGATGGCCTTCGAGGGCTCGAGCCGGGTGGTCGGGCACCGACGCTCCTGGCTCAACGCCGCAGCAGATGTCCGGTTCGATGATCTCGAAGTCGGTGACGAGGCTGTGCTGCACTTCACAGCGCGTCCGTTTGGTGACGTCGCCGAGGGGATCTACGATCAAGGGGAGCTCTGGGCATCCCGGCCCGATCCTGCCTGGTCGGCCATCGACGCCGTAGCCGCGGTGGTCGACGATGTGGGTGGAACGCGCTCCGACAGCGACCGGTTCGATTCGGGTCTGCTGCGGAACCTCCTTCGCTTCCGTCGCGTTCTCGGCGACGAGATCAGTGAGCTCCGGATCGAGGCCAAGCACCGGCCGGGACAGGACGTCGGTGGCTTCGCAACCGTCGACTCCCCGATGATCGAGCAAGCGCGCAGCCTGAACGCGGAGACGCCTGAGCCGCGCGAAGCTCGCGTCGTGGGCTCGCTCGACATGCTGCGCCGGAGCACACAAGCCTTCGCCCTCCGACTCGACGATGGTCAGGAGGTCCGTGGCGTCTTGATCGGCGAGGATGTGTCGACGATCAGCGCATCGCTCGGCCACCGCGTGGTCGTACAGGGTCAGGCGATCTTCCGCCCCTCGGGAAAGCTGCTGCGCCTCGACGCTCGCGCCGTGCTCCCTGGCGAGGGTGAGGGGGCTTTCTGGTCGAAGGTGCCGGCACCAGCCGGCTCGATCCATCCCCGAACGGCCCGGCGCGCACTCCAGACACCCACGACGGGCGTGAACGCTTTCTTCGGTCGGTGGCCCGGGAACGAGAGCGATGATGCTCTGCTCGCGATGTTGGACGAGGTGCGGTAGGCCGATGTCGCTGCCGTCGTACCTCCTCGACACCAGCGTGATCGTCGCGCTCCTCGGCGGGAAGGAACTCGGAGCACGAATCGACGAGGCCTACGGTCTACGCAAGAGTCCGCTGCGGCCGCTGGTCTGCGTCGTGACCCACGGCGAGCTCAAGGCGATGGCCCGAGTGAACAAGCTCGGCCCGACGAAGGTCGCGGCCACCGAACTCGCGCTTGGCGAGCTGACGACCATCGACCTGCACGACCAGGATGTTCTGCGCGCGTACGCCGAGATCTACGATCATCTGCGATCGCACCCCAAGGGCTCGCGCACCAACATGGGCGAGAACGACATGTGGATCGCTGCAGCCACCCGCGCGGCGAACGCAACCTTGCTCACGCTCGACACGGACTTCGACGCGCTGTTTCCCGCCATGATCCAGCGGGTCTACATTCAGCGGCAGTCTCCCGTCGTCTCCTGACGACCCTGCGCGGTCGATCGAACTGGTGCCCGACGGACGAGCTCCCGTTCGCGGCTTCGGCTATTCAGCGCGTTTTGCCAGTTCCGCGTCGGTTCTGCGACGCGGGCTTCGTCTACTCGCAGATCACGGTGAGGGTCTGCGACGGGGCACCACAGGTCGCGCCAATCCCTCCCCAGTTCGCGGACGTCGAGCACGGGTGGATGGAGAACCCCGTCTCGCAGGCGCAGCCTCCGAGGTTGACCACGAGGCTGATCACACCCGCTCCACCGCACCCCACGCTCACGCTCCACGAGTTCGAGCCGCAGGGCATTCCGATGGCGGTCCCCGTCCGCAGCGCCTGGCAGATGGCATCGGCCCGGGGCCCTGAGATCCCTGGCTCGCTGCAGCTGACACCGATGGCGTCCAGGGAGCCTTTGACGGTGATCTTCGAGTAGACCTTCGAGGCCGACAGGCTCTTGCGAAAGGCGTCCCAGCTCGCGCACTGGGTCGTCGGCGCGACGCCCCCGCTGAACGACTCGCTGAAGGTGCTCCCACCACCAGCGTCGGCGGTGTCGATCCCGACATCGGTCCCGAGATCGGTCGGGGCATCGGTGGTGGTGTCGGTCGTACCGTCGCTCTCGACCGTCGTGTCGGCCGAAGCGTCCACGCCGGCGTCGGCGCCACCACATGCGCACACGCCGAACCCGGTCCCATCGTCCTTGCAGCTCTGGACGCCGGTGCCGCCGCCGACGCAGAGACACGACTGCGTCACGCCCGGCACGCAAGCGCGGACAGGACTGGACGTGTCGGCGCCACAACCGACCGAGAGAGCGAAGAGCCACGCGATCGGTACGACCAGGGTTCTCACCCTCGAGAGTGTAGCAATGGGTGGATGCGTCCGAACGACTTCTGGCACTGACGCGACCCGCGCTCGGGCTGAGCTTGCGACGGGCGTGCACGCGAAGACACTGCAAAGCGAAGCGCTCGGGACGACTGGACGACGCTCGGAGTCGACGAGGAGTTCCAGATCCGGCAACGAACAGCCCGCCGCAATCGCGCCACGAGCGCGTCGATGATAGCGTCTGGATCCAGTTCTCTCGGGGGTTTCCATGCGCGTGTCCATCGTCGTTCCGTACGTCTTCGTTCTGGCGATCACCCTCGGCAACGCAGCGGGTTGCAGCAGCTCGAGTCCAGCGGCGCCGGCGTGCGTCGCGGGGACGACGCAGGCGTGCCTCTGCGTCGGCGGAGGCACGGGCGTCCAGAGCTGCAAGGACGATGGGAGTGGCTACGGCATCTGCGATTGCGGGGCCGACACCGGGCCGAAGGACACCGGGACCGATTCCTCAGCCGAGACCTCGCTCGACTCCACGACTCCCGACACCGACGCGACGACGAGCGAGACCGCTGGCGAGACCAGCACCGACGCGACGACCGACGGCGCGACGGACTCGGGGGGCGGGAAGTTCACCGGAGCGACCGCGGCGAGCTGGGAATCTCGGAAGGGCGATCTGGGCGGACCGACGGGCTTCAGCGAGTACACGCCGGCCGGGGTCGGCTACTTCTTCGCCAGCTACGCGAACTCGGGCGGCGCGATGGCGCGGTACGACATCGCCACCGACTCCTGGACGCCCGTCGTGAAGAACCCGTGGGGGATCGAGAACTACAAGGGCCTCGGCTGGAGTGGAGGCTTCCTCTACCAGGCCAAGGACAACTACATGTACCGGTACACGATCGCGTCCGACAGCTGGGCGAACGTCGCGTCGGCGCTACCCGGCACCTTCTCGTCGATGCACGCGCACGACGACGCGAACAGGCTCTACACGCTCGCCTCCGACGGGACGAACCGGCTCGTCGTGTTCGACATGGCAACCAGCCTCGTCACCTATGCGACCGGGCCCACGGGCACCGTCTATCACCCGCGCCTCGCGTGGGATGGACTGACCAAGGCGCTCTACATCGCGCCCTCCGCCGACCTCACCCTGCTGTGGTCGTACACCCCGGCCACGGGAGCGATAGCTGCGCGAGCGGTCATCCCCGAGACGACGATGGGCCGGGCCTTCTGCTCGGACCGAGCAGGCCACATCTACGCGACCGGGGACAACAGCAGCGGGTTCACGTCGAACGTCGTCTGGCAGTACGACACCGTGGCCAACACGTGGAAGAAGATCCCGGACCTTCCGTTCGTCCACGGCTCGAATGGTGCGTGCACGGTGACGGACGACGGCTGGCTCTACGTCGCGAACGGCATCGACAAGTTGGCTCGCCTCAAGCTGCTCTGAGGAGCACGGCGGTCTTCCGCATTGATGAACGGATCAAGCTCTGCGCAAGCAGAGCAGGCGGAGCTGTGGGGCAGGGGATGGGATCGACCCAGCTCGTCTTTGCTGCCTTTGGCGCCGTGTCGGCGGAGCATTGCAAGCAGCACACCGCTCTCCCGATTGTCGCGTCGGCGCGGACGGCGGGACGGACACGGCCCTGCCGGAACGATCTCTGCGGCACTTTCAACGGGTGGACGGTCGACGAACTCGAGGTGTGGGTGAAGTAGCCCATCGTGCCGCGACCTCGACCCGAGCTTCTCGCGAACTGCCGTGCAGGACGAGCTCGCGAAGCTTGCGTTTGGCGAGCCGGGCGCCGCTGAACCTTGGCCCGCGACACGCTCGAACTCTAGCTGCAACCAGAGACCGGAGAAGGTGCCCTCACCCGCTCGCGCTGAGCTTCGGCGCAAGGGACGAGTGCTGCAGAGGCCGCGCGCGCGCGATGTCGCTAGGGTCCCTGGATGGCAGGGCGCGGTGCCAAGATCGTGGTGGCGATGCTGGGCACCGCCCTCTTCATCCGGGTGTCGTTCTTCGCGCTCGATCGCTGGCGGCAGAGTCGCCCCGACGACCCCGTCACCGCGCGCGACCGTCCAGAGGCCCGTCACGCGCACCTCGTCGCCAAAGACGCCGGGGCGCTGACGTTGCTCGCGGCCGACGCCGAGGCGCGCAAGCGCTGGATCAGCACGAAGCTCGGCCCCGAGGAGCTTGCGCTCGTCGACGTCGTCGACCGGGCGAAGCCGATGATCGCGTGCAGCGGCACGGCCCCGACCGGCGTGGCCATCGCGGTCACCCTGCCGGCCCAGGCGTTCGCGGCCTACGCGAAGGGCGTACCGCACAACCGCTCGTCGATGCTCGGTCGGCACGTGTACGAGACCAGCAAGGGGCTGCGATTCGCGCGCTTCGACGACGTGGTCGTCTTCGCGGAGACGGCGACGGCGCTCACGACCTTCGGGCCCTACCTCGGGTTCGCGGCGCGCACGCCCCCGTCCCACGCCCTCGAGCTCCACGTGAACCAGCGGCTGCTCTCGACGTGGAAGGGGCTCGTGGCGCCACCCGCCGCGTCGCTCGAGGCGCGGGTCAACGCGGTCGTGCAGGCCCACATGGACGAGATCGAGGACGTGCAGGGCACGCTGGATCTCGTCGACGGACAGGTCGTCCTGCGGACGCGTCTGCGTCTCGAGGGCGAGGCGCGAAGCTACCTCGATGCGCTCCCTGTCGTGGCTCCGGATCTGGTCCGCCGGGCGAGCAGCGTGGTGGCCGAGGTCTCGATCGCGGGCCCGGCGATCCAGCCCGTCAGTGAGGCCCTGGTGAGCGCCCTCCTCGGCGTGCTGGCGGACATCGACGGCGCCGCGACCGACGTGAAGACCATCCGCCAAGGCCTGGGCAGCGTCGGGCTCACCAGCACCAAGGGCGAGGAGCAGGTGTTCCGCCTCGCGATCGTCGACGAGCCCGGCGTTCGCTCCGCACTGAAGACCCTGCGCGGTCGCCTCGGGGGGGTCCAGGATTCGCGGATCGGCGACGTGGACGTCACCAGCGTCCCAGCCGGCAAGACCGTCTACCGCTGGGCCATCGTCGACGGCACCTTCTGGCTCGCCCTGGGTCCTGCGGGCACGAGCCACTTCGAAGCCCTCCTCGCCGCACGCAAGGACAAGGTCCACGAGGTGCGCGTCGAGCTGCGCCCCGTGGTCGAAGGCGCCGGCCTGCGCGGCTACTTCCGCGACGCCGATCTCGAGTTGGCCGTCGGCTACGCGAACGCGACCTTGGAGCTGAGCGCGGTCGGCAAGCCCGCGACCTTCGACCTGATCAAGGCGATCTCGCCGTGACCGCGCTCCGTGTCGACGAAAGTCGGTTCACGGGTCGAGGACGCGGGATCGTAGCGTCGTGCAGGCGCAGGCCCGCGCGGGTCTGTCCGGCCCATGCGAGGAGCTGGAGCAAAGGGTGGCCCAGGAGGTTGTGCAGCGCCCACCCGGAGCGGACCCAACGAAAGCGCCTGCCCTCGAAGAAGCTGGGGGCGACGCGCATCACGAGGTCGATCGCCTCGGCACCACCGAGCTCCGTCGACGTGCCGTCACCGAAGGTTTGGACGAGGACGATCCCGCTCGACTCCAGCTTGCTCAGGTCGATCTCCCGGATGTCCTCCCAGGCGACGAGCCGATCTCGGAGACGCACGAATCGGGTCCTTTCGACAGCGCGCATCACGACGCCATCTCCGCGCGCGGCTCGACCTGTCGGGTGGCGAACGTCGGCGCGACGCCGTCCGTGCGCGCCGCGAGATCAAACCTCGATTCGATGAAGCGAAGGACGACCTCCGGCGCGATCGACCGGTGGAAGGCGACGTTCGGGCCGTGCTTGTCGAGCATCACGGCGTAGACGCCAGGGGCGTCCTTGGCCGCGGTGAGCCCCCGGCTCGTGTTCTCGCCGCACTCGTGACTGCCGCATTCGTGAGGCCACTGCTCCCGCACGGTGACGTCCATCACCCCGGCGCGCAGCGGGCAGTGGAAGTGGACGATGCAGTCGACACCGGGGTGATCGCGGAACAGGATCCGTTGACTCTGGCCCCCGACGCTCGGCCGGCTGCCATGAGCCAGCACCCGGTCGTCGCCCGTCGGCTCGATCAGCACGAGCCCGACTTCGTCGATGCGATTGAAGTCGGTCTTGCGGCGCGACGTCAGAATGCGTCCATCCTCGAGGCGCACCGCGAAGTGACCCACCGTGGCGCCCAGGAACGGCTGGTAGGCGCCGCGTTCGATGCAGTGGTCGACGACCCTCCTCAACGAAGCGGGGACGAGGGGTGAGTCCCAGGGTACCGGTCGGCCCGGAACGACGGTGGAGCGCGTGAATCGTCCTCTGGAACGAGCGAGCGCCATGTCGACCAACCCGCGGACGGCGGCCGCTCGGTCGGTCGTCTCGAAGTAGCGCGCCTGCTCCGGCGTGACGATCATCGAGAGTCGGGTGTGCAGGTCGTTGGCGAGGACCAGATTCGCGGACGACGTCTTCAGGAGACGAAGACCGGCGAGATACTGCTCGTCGGCGCCTGCGCCGGCGGTCGTCTTGCACGCGACGAGGAAGAGGTCCTTCCTCTCGGCGCGGACGCGCTGGACGATCTTCCTCGCAGGGTGCAGCGTGAGCGTCTGATCCCCGTCTTCGCTGCGAAGACGCGGAGCCCGTTTTCCCCGCTCGCCACCGATGATTCCCTCGAAGTCCACCATGGCGGCGGTGAGGAACACCATCTTCGAGGTCGGGTCCGCGACGATGGCATCGAGGAGTCGCGCGACGTCGTCGTTCGTCTCGAGCGAGCTCATGACGTCGGCCATCTTCGTGAGGTGCAGACGGACGTCTTCTCCTCTGTCGCGCAGATGCGCGGCGATGGTGCGGGCGAGCGTTCCGTACGCAGGGGCGGAGAGCGCGAGGTGGGGACGGACGTGGCACACCGTGCCGCCACCGATCACGTGATGAACGGCCATGGAGGAGCTCCTCGGCGAAGTTCCGCGCGTCGAGGATGTTCTCTCGAGCGCTCACGTCGGCTGTAGGGTCCACATGCGCGGTCGACAACGTGGCGAAGGCAGTGCCAGTGTCAGCCGAAGGCCTCGTGTCCCAGCGACCGTTTCACCCCCGCGCAACCAAGAGGAATGGCGAGCGGATGCGCGCGGGACCAACAGGGGCAGGCGAAGCTCGTAGTGGTCGGGCGTGCCGCTACGCGGACTCCTCGCGCGAGGCGAGCGCGTCGAGCCAGCGCGACAGCGCGACGGCGTTCCGCAGGTCGGACCCGGTCCGCTGGGCCTCGGCGAGCGCGGCCGCGAGCTTGATCGCGTGGTCGTCCAGCGTGGCGACGGCGCGGGCGACGAGGGCAGCGAAGGGCTCGCGCGGGGGCGGGAGCGCGCGGGCCGCGAGGCGACCGACGTAGCCGACGCGCACCGCGAGCAGCGCATGTCCCGCAGCCCCGACGAGCGCCCGGGCGGCCTCGGGGCGGAGGTGCGGGACGAGCGCGCAGACGGCGTCCATCCCGGTCACGC
>JAEUKC010000160.1:0-19625 GCA_016794445.1 Myxococcales bacterium | reverse complement strand
GATCGGCGGGGTCACGGGCTCGCGGGTGACCGGCGGCGTCGTCGTGCGGGTGGACGACAAGGTGTTCTTCGTCGACGACAAGGGCAAGCCCAAGCCCCTCGAGCTCGACCCGCTGGACACGTTCGCCCGCACCTCGAAGGGCTTCGTCGCGGCGCGGCGCCTGGCCGGCGGCGTGAAGCTCTCGTGGTCGGGCGAACCGGCCGGGCGCGCGAGCTGGTTGCTCCAGCCCTACGGCTCCGACGCTCCCTTCGCCCAGCTCTTCACCTCCAAGGACGGGGTCTTCGTCGCTGCGATCGCGGACGAGGTGCCGTTCCTCGTGGCCGTCCCCGGCGCGCGAGCGCCCGACCCGGTGACGCTGCGCTACCCCGAACCGGGTGTGGCCGCCGAGAAGAACGTCTGCCTCGAGCCGTTCGCGAGCACGACGTTCCTGCCGAGCGTCGATCCGAGGACTCCACTCGCGTGGGAGGTCTCGGTCGAGGGTCTCGACAGGCCGCTCCCCGGCCTGCTCACGCTGCGCCCCGAGAACGGAAAGCTCTGCGCGGCGACGCTCGTCGCAACGGCCCCGGAGCACCGCGTGCGGGTCCCGCTCACGGCGCCGGACAAGGCGTGGCTCGTCGCCAAGGACGGCCTCCGACCGCTCTCGTGCAAGCTCTAGCCCGACCTCGTCGTGGTACGGTGCGGCGTGCCCATCGGTCGCGCCGTACCCGACGAGATCCGCCTGCAGGCGAAGATCCTCATCGTCGACGACGACCCGGCGAACATCCAGGTGCTGTCCCGCTCGCTCGGTCGGGTCGGGTACACGCGCGTCGAGAGCACGACCGATCCGCGCGAAGCGGTGCGGCTGGTGGCCGAGCAACGGCCCGATCTGATCGTCCTCGATCTCTCCATGCCGGAGCTCGACGGCTTCGGCGTGATGGCGAAGCTGCGCGAGACGGGCGACGACCTCCCGCCGATCCTCGTCGTGACGGGGCACCAGGAGCCCGCCGTGCGGCGCCGCTGCCTCGCGGCCGGCGCGAGCGACTTCCTCCCCCGTCCCTACGACGAGATCGAGATCGGCCTGCGGGTCGGCAACCTCCTCACGAGCTGGCTCCTCCTCGGGAGCCTGCGCCAGGCGAACGACGAGCTCGAGGCCCGGGTGCTGGAGCGCACCGCCGCGCTCGAGGACGCGCACCACGAGATCCTCGAGCGGCTCGCCAAGGCGGCCGAGTTCCGCGACGACGACACCGGCGAGCACACGCGGCGCGTGGGCGACCTGGCCGGCGCGCTCGCCGTCAAGCTGGGGCTCGACGCGGCCGTGGCCGACCTGATCCGCCGCGCCGCGCCGCTCCACGACGTCGGCAAGATCGCGATCCCGGACGGCGTGCTGCTCAAGCCCGGCAAGCTGACCGTCGAGGAGTTCGAGGTCGTCAAGACGCACGCCCACATCGGCGCGCGGCTGCTCGGCGGGAGCGCGATCCCGCTCCTCGTGACCGCGGCCGCCATCGCGCACTACCACCACGAGAACTGGGACGGGAGCGGCTACCCGACGGGGATCCGCGGCGAGGAGATCCCGCTGTCGGCGCGCATCACGGCCATCGCCGACGTGTTCGACGCGCTCACCCACAGCCGGCCCTACAAGCGGGCGTGGCCCGTCGAGGAGGCGCGCGCCGAGCTCGCCCGGCTCTCCGGCGTCAAGTTCGACCCGACGCTGCTGCGGGTGTTCCTCGGCGAGGGCTCGGGGGTCGGGTGATCGTGCGCGCCCATCACCTCGCCCAGGCCAACGTGGCCTACGCCCTCGCGCCCCACGACGACCCACGCCTCGCAGACTTCGTCGCGCGGCTCGACGAGCTCAACATCGCGGCCGAGCAGAGCCCCGGATTCGTGCACCGGTTCGTCTCCGACACCCGCGACCCGCGGCAGCGCGAGTTCGACGACCCGCTCGTCCTCTTCAACATGTCGGTCTGGGAATCGGTCGAGGCCCTGCACGCCTACACCTACCGGACGGTGCACGCCGAGGTGTACGCGGCGCGCAGGCGCTGGTTCGTCGACGAGCGCAAGGTCGTGGGCGGCCACGCGCTGGCCCTCTGGTGGATCCCGGCCGGCGAGCTCCCCACCGTCGCGGACGCGAAGGCGCGCCTCGCGCACCTCGAGGCGCACGGCCCGACGCCCACCGCGTTCTCGTTCAAGGTGCGGTTCCCGCCGCCCGAACGCTGAACGGTCAGGGGCTCGCGAGGAGCGGCGCGAGGAAAGCCTGGATGCCCTCGAAGTCGCCGCCGGTCGCGAAGCCCCGGTGCAGCAGGGCGTCCATGCACGCCGAGAGCGACTCGAACCGCTTGCGGCGGGGCGCCCGCGGGGTGTCGTGATCGAACCACACGACCGACCGGTCCGCGCACTCGAGCGCGTAGCCGTCGCCCGCGGCGTCGTTGGCGAACACCTGGACCACGCCGTGCTCGAGTCGACGGGCAAGGCGCGAAGGGGGCACGAGCCGGAAGAACCCGCTCGGGGCCTGGCCGTAGCCGTCCTCGTTCGTCTGGTCCTCGTCGTCGTCGTGCGTGCCGAGCGCGTACCCGAGGGCCCGGAAGGCGCCCGGGCGGAGCGACCACTGCAACTCGATCGTGGCCCCCACCTCGAGGTAGTGCGTGCGGAGCGCCTCGGGCAGCGCGAAGCCGATCGCGCGCTCCACGTCGGCGATCACCTCGGGCTCCACCTTGGGCTCGGACGACACAGCCAGGATCTCGAAGAGGTCCGGGCGCGACCGGAGCGCCTTCTCGACCCGTGCCACCGCCGCCGCGAGCTCCGTCATCGGACGCAGCCTAGTCGTTGCGGACGGAGGTGTCGCTTCGCATCGTGCGGGGCTAGAGTGCCGCGGGTTCCATGTCCCCGTGGCTCCGCCCGGCCCTCGCCCTCGCCCTCGTCGGCTGCGAGGCCCCGCGGCCCGCGCCGCCCGTCGCCCCCGGGGCGGTGACCGTCACGAGCGCGTCGGCCTCGGCGAGCGCGTCGGCCTCCGCGAGCGCATCGACTTCGGCCGCCCCCACGAGCTCGGGCGCGCTGACCCCGGCCCTCTTCGACGGCGTCGACGTGTGCCTGCGCGACACCGGAGGCGCGACCAACGGCTGCGGGCAGAAGCACGGCCTGGTCACGACCAAGGGCGCGGCACCCGAGCGCTACTGCGAGCTCTTGCCGAAGGCGCGCACGGCCCTGATCGAGGCGCGCAAGCTCTTGCAGAAGGCGAACCCGAAGCTGGAGCTGCTCGTCGTGAGCTCGTATAGGCCCCCGGCCTACCAGCAGTGCCTGTGGCTCGAGGACCAGTGCAAGCCCGCGGTGTGCGGCCCGCGCGACGCGAGCGGCAAGGCGCTGCCGTGCAAGGCATACGACCTCGCCGACCCGAAGTACGCGCACGCGTTCGACCACTGCCCACACGTGGACATGCGCGCCATCGACGTCTGTGCGTACGACAAGACCGCCGTGCCGCTCGACGCCCGCGGCGTGATCGATCTCTCGCTCGTCGACGACTGCGCCGCCTCCACCAGCAAGTCGCACGTGCTCGCCGCCGGTCGGTTCTTCCACCCCTGCGGGTGTCGTCACACCGGCTGGACCAAGGATCTGCGGACCGCGAGCAAGCGCACCAAGATCTTCACGCGGGGTGGCCCCGACCAGCAGCTCGCCATGGCCGAGGCGCTCCGCAAGGTAGGCTTCGTCGACGACGTTTCCACGGAGTGGTGGCACTTCTCGTTCCGGGGCCCCTGATCGCCCCGAGGGGTCCTTGCTCGCACGAGCGATCCAGGGTTGACTCGATCGATGCGTGCTCCCTCGCTCCTCGTGATCGCGGCCCTCGTCGGGTGTGGCGAGGCGACCGATCCGGCCGCCACGCCGTCCGACAGCGACACGGTCGAGGTCGCCCCCGACGCCTCGAGCGACGGCAGCTCGTCCGACAGTCCCCCCGCGGACGTGGGCGACGGCAGCAAGGCGCCCACCATCGACAGCTTCGTCGCGACCCCCGCCGCCGTCTCCCCCGGAGCCACGAGCAAGCTCACGTGGGCCGTCACCGGCGGCGGCACCCTCACCCTCGACGGCAAGCCCGTCACCGGCATGAGCCTCGACGTCACGCCGGCGGCGACCACCAGCTACACCCTCGTCGCGACCAACGGCGCCGGCACCGCGACGAAGACCGCCACCGTCACCGTGACCGCATCGACGGTTCCCTCCAAGCCGATCACGTTCTCGAAGAACAAGCCGTTCACCGTCGACAGCGGCACGGTCAACTACGTCTACGTCCCCGACGCCTACGACAGCTCGCACAAGACCCCCATCACCCTGCTCGTGTGGCTGCACGGCTGCGGCGGCTTCTCCTCCGGCGACGTGTGGACGGTGTCGCCCGGCGGCGCGACCCAGACCTGGATCACCCTCGCGGTCGGCGGCCAGGAGGGCAAGTGCTGGGACGTGAACAAGGACCCGGCCCGCGTGCTCGCGGCGCTCGCCGACCTCAAGACCCACTTCAACATCAAGGCCAAGGGCACCATCCTCGGCGGGTATTCGTCCGGCGGCGACCTCAGCTACCGCACGGCCTTCTACGACGCGAACCTGTTCGCGGGCGTGCTCGCGACCAACACCTCGCCCTTCCGGGACACCGGCTCCACGCAGGCGGCCTCGCTCGCCGCCGCCGCGTGGAAGTTCAACGTCGTGCACCTCGCGCACCTGCAGGACACCACCTACCCCATCGCGGGTGTGCGCAAGGAGACCGACGCCATGACGGCCGCGGGCTTCCCCATGAAGCGCATCGAGGTGGTGGGCACGCACTACGACGACGCGGGCGCGATCGTGGGCGGCACCAAGGTCCCCGGCACGGGCGCCGACATCGCGACCTACCTGTTCCCGTACCTGAGCAGTGGGTGGACGTCGCCGTGACCTGTTCCGGCTGGTGCACTGACCCACTCCGACAGTGACGAGAACGCGCCACTCGATCCGCGCTCTGAGGTGGGGTCAAGCGGTGCGAATGCGGGGCGTTCACCACCGCGGGGCAACTCCATTCCCCACGGAAAGGTGGCCACGATGCGTTGGTTCCACGACCTCAAGACGATGCAGAAGATCCTGCTGTGTCTGTCGCTGCTCACGGTCGGGATGCTGGTGGTGGGATGGGTCGGGGCCAGCGGTCAGTCCGAGCTCAGCCGTCAGATGTCGACGCTCTACGCCCGCGACTTCCGCGGCGCGGTCGAGAGCAAGTCGGTCGAGGCGCGCATGCTGGAGCTCCGGCTCGCCGCGCGCGGCATCCTCATGAGCGACGACACCGCGGCGCAGGAGGGCTTCGTCCGCAAGCTCGAAGAGGCCAACGTGTCGCTCCTGGCCTCGTTCGACTCGCTCGAGAAGGTGCAGACCTCGCCCGACGGCAAGACCAAGCTGGCCGAGATCCGCACCGCGCACGGTCAGTACATCGAGGTCGTCCGCCTCGCCGGCCGCCAGGCGATCGCCAAGCAGCGCGCGACGGCGGTCGCGACCATCAGCCAGGCCGTCGTGTTCGGCGATCGGATCACCGAGGCGCTCCGCCACCTCAGCGGTGTCAACGAGAGCGTCGCCAAGCGGGCCGTCGAGGACGCCTCGGTGCTCGCCGAGCGAGACCGCCGGACGCTCGCGCTCTCCGTCGCCTTCGCCACGATCCTCGCCATCTTCGCCGCGCTCTACACGGGCCGCGCGGTGTCGGTCCCCCTGCGCCGCGCGGTGGGTGTCCTCGAAGAGGTCGCGAAGGGCGACTTCTCCGGGCGCCTCGCGGTGGACTCCCAGGACGAGGTCGGCGAGATGGCCTCGGCGCTGAACACCGCGATCGCCTCGGTGCAGCGCGCCCTCAGCGAGGTGCGAGGGGTGGCCGAGGACGTCGCGACCGCGTCGAGCCAGCTGTCGAGCGCGGCCGACGCGATCTCGACCGGCGCACAGGAGCAAGCCTCTGGCCTCGAGGAGACCGCGGCCAGCCTCGAGGAGGTCTCGGCGACGGTGAAGCAGAACGCCGACAACGCCGGCCAGGCCGCGCAGCTCGCCGAGGCCTCGCGCGAGATCGCCGAGAAGGGCGGCGCCGTGGTGCATGCCGCCATCGAGGCCATGACCGGCATCACCGCCTCGTCCAAGCACATCGCCGAGATCACCGGCACCATCGACGAGATCGCCTTCCAGACCAACATCCTCGCGCTGAACGCCGCGGTGGAGGCCGCGCGCGCCGGCGAGCAGGGCCGCGGCTTCGCCGTGGTGGCCACCGAGGTCCGCGACCTCGCCCAGCGGAGCGCCGCCTCGGCCAAGGAGATCAAGCGCCTGATCCAGGCGTCCGTCGAGACCGTCGAGGCCGGTGCGCGCCACGTGACCTCCAGCGGCACCACGCTCGAGGAGATCGTCACCTCGGTCAAGCGCGTGACCGACATGGTCAGCGAGATCGCCGCGGCTTCGCGCGAGCAGGACACGGGCATCGACCAGGTCAACCAGGCCGTCATCCAGATGGACCGGGTGACCCAGTCGAACGCGGCGCAGACCGAGGAGCTCTCGGCGACCGCGCGTGGGCTGGCCGGCCAGTCGGAGCAGCTGCAGGTGCTCGTCTCGCGGTTCCGCCTGGGCGACGACGGCGCCGTCGAGACGAAGCCCGCGCCGGCGCCCGCACCGGTCGCCAGGCGCGCCGCCGTGGTGCGCAAGGCCGCGCCGCGCGTGGGTCGAGCCCTCGTGGCCCGGGCCGCCCACCAGGAGTTCTGAGGCTAGCGAGCCTTCTTCGCCGGGGTCTTCTTCGCGGGCGTCGCGAGAGAGACCTCGGCGTGCGCCTTGGTCACCCACGTCTGCAGCCGCTCGTCGTCCTCGTGCCAGTCGGCGGGGAGCAGCAGCCACGCCCGCATGCCACCCTTGCCCGTCGGCGACCACGGCTCGGCGCCCTCCATGCGCTGGAGCTCTGCGTACGAGCTTTCGTCACGTAGCTTCACGCCGAGGCGACCGGTCTTCCACACCAGGGCGAAGATCGTGTCGTCGCGGAACAGCGCGTCGCAGCCGAAGAGGCGCCGCACCGCGACGCCCCGCAACCCCGCGGCCGCGTCGACGAGGCGCTCCTTCAACCACGCGAGCTCGGTGGACATGGCGACGACTGTAGCGGTCCGGCGGGCGTCGCGGCGAGCTACCATCGCGCCATGCCGGACCTCGTCCCCTACCCGTTCGAGCGCCTCGTGCGCCGGATGTTCACGGAGCTCGAGCAGCGGCGCGCGATCTTCGATCTCCCGGAGCGCAAGTTCACCTCGGCGCCCGCCCAGCGCGATCTCTCCGTGCACTTCCACGGGGCGACCGCGGCCACGCCGCTCGGCCCCGCGGCCGGCCCGCACTCGCAGCTCGCACAGAACATCGTCCTGTCCTTCCTCGGCGGCGGCCGCATCTTCGAGCTCAAGACGGTGCAGATCCAGGACCGGCTCGTCATCCCGCGCCCGTGCATCGACGCGCGCACCGTCGGCTACAACGTCGAGTGGTCGCAGGAGCTCACCCTCGAGCAGTCGCTCGAGGAGTACGTGAAGGCCTCGATGCTGATCGAGCTGCTCGTGGCGAGCGGCAAGCTCGCGCTCCCGGCTCATGCCGCGCGCACCGTGTTCGACATGAGCGTGGGCTACGACCTCGCGGGCATCCGCTCCGAGCGGGTGGGCGCGTTCCTGCGCGGCCTCATGGACGCGACGCCCGTGGTCGACCGCCTGCGCGCGCAGATCCCTGCGGAGTACGCGCACCTCCGCGACGTCGCCTTCACCACCGCGCTCTCGCGCACGCTCACGCTGTCGACCTTCCACGGGTGTCCGCCCGAGGAGATCGAGCGCATCACGACCTACCTCCTCGAGGAGGTCGGCCTCGACTGCGTCGTGAAGCTCAACCCCACGCTCCTCGGCAAGGTCGAGACGCGCCGCATCCTGAACGACGTGCTCGGGTACGAGGACCAGGTGCCCGACTCGGCCTTCGACGCCGACGCGCGCTACGACCAGGCCGTCGACTTCGTGGGTCGCCTCGCCGATCGCGCGCGGCAGCTTGGGCGCGGCCTCGGCATCAAGCTCACCAACACGCTGGTCGTCGAGAACCCGGGCGACTTCCTCCCGAAGACCGAGCGCCTCCGCTACCTGAGCGGGCCGCCGCTGCACGTGCTCGCGATGAGCCTCGTCGGCCGGTTCCGCGCCACGTTCGGCGGCGCGCTGCCGATCTCGTTCTCGGCGGGCATCGACAAGCACAACTTCGCCGACGCGGTCTCGCTCGGCCTGGTGCCCGTGACGGTGTGCACCGATCTCCTGCGCACCGGCGGCTACGGGCGCATGCAGGCCTACTTCGAGCTCCTCGGCAAGCGCATGGACGCCGCGGGCGCGCGGTCGATCGACGAGTGGGTGCTGCTCGGGCAGGGTCGCGCGGGCGAGGCGCTCGACCGGCTGGAGCAGCGCGGCGTGCAAGTGACGGAGTGTCGCGACGCGCTGAGCGCGCGCGCCGATCTCGCCGCGGCCGCGGGTCCGATCCTGGAGCCGTGGCTCGTCGAGGCCCGGCTGCTGAACACCGAGCGCTACGTCGGCGGCCTGCTCGCCGACCCGCGGTACGCGCGCGCCGCCAACGCCAAGTCGCCGCCCAAGGTGGGCACGCACCTCGTGCTGTTCGACTGCCTCACCTGCGACAAGTGCCTCCCGGTTTGCCCCAACGACGCGAACTTCACCTACGTGCTGCCGCGGCTCGAGGTGCCCATCGTCAAGCTGCGCCCGCTGCCCGGGGGCACGTTCGCCCGCGAGAGCCACGGCGTGCTGAAGTTCGACAAGAAGCACCAGATCGCGAACTTCGTGGACCTCTGCAACGAGTGCGGCAACTGCGACGTGTTCTGCCCCGAGGACGGCGGGCCCTACGTGGCCAAGCCGCGCTTCTTCGGCACGCGCGCGCGCTGGGCCGAGGCCCGCCTCGACGGGTTCTTCGTCGAGCGCGGCGGCGCCACCATCGACGGGCGGTTCGACGGCAAGGAGTACCACGTGCGCCTCGACGGCGACCGCGTGGTCTACACGGGCGACGGGTTCTCGCTGTCGCTGCGCGAAGGCGACGACACGGTGAGCGGCACGGCGGAGGGCGAGGTCGACCTGACCTACTTCCACATCCTCGACTGGCTGCGCAAGGCGCTCACCGGCGACGCGGTCAACTACGTGACGGCCTGAACCTCACCGCGACAGGATGCGCAGGGTGAGGAGGCCGTCGGCGCCGCGCACGCCGATCGCCGTGCGGTCCGCCGCGACGGCGGGCGCGAGCAGATCGCTCGCCGAGAGCCCCGAGACCGTCTCGGTCGCCCCACCCGCGACGCGCGCGCGGAACAGCGTGACCGCGCCGCTGAGGTCGCGCACCACCCACTCGACGACGCCGCCCCGACCCGCGGGCCGGACGTACGACGAGGTGACCACCGAGGCCAGGCGCACGTCGGCGTCGGAGGCCGCCTCGAGCTTGCCGCGGAACAGCTCGTAGACCTCGAGCTTGGGCTGCGGGTGGATGAAGTCCCACTCGTGGTAGACGACCACGCCGCCGCCGACGAGGATCGGGAACGCCTGCTTGCCCTTGCGCTTGCGCGGGGAGAGCTTGCCGGTGCGGCGCTCGTAGAGCACCACGTCGGCGAGGTCGGTCTCGTTGGCGTCGAACCGGCCGTCCGGGTCCTCCGAGAAGTCGGTCACCGCGATCCAGTCGTCGTCGACGTCGCCGAAGCGCTGCTGGCCGGGGCCGCCCGCGATGGTGGTGGTGACGCCGGTGCTCGGCACGTAGAGCTGGACGTCGGTGTCACCGAGCGCGTCGGCCCCGAGGAAGCGCGTGAACACCACCGCGTCGCGCGCCGCGCGCGGCTCGCCGGCCTTCCCTGGCAGCGTGACGATGGGGCCGCCGGCGTGGCGGACACGGACCGTCGGCGAGGCGTCCACCGTCTCCCAGGCGAGCGTGTCGCCGGCGAGGGTCGGCCGCCGCGCGGGCCCGGGGTCGACCTCCACGTCGGTGCCGCGCGCGAGGTCGCGCAGGTGCACCGCGCCGGTCTTGGTGACGTAGGCGAGCGCGCACCCGTCCAGTGCATAAGGTGGATATGCATAGCCGCCGTCGGTCGACAGCTCGACGGGCACCGCGCCCGCGGCGCACGTGGGAGCCGCGTCGGCGGCAGCTTCGGCTCCGGCGTCCGCGTCGAGCACGGCGTCACCCGCCCCCACGTCGGCCGGATCGGTCGCGGGCGCCGTGCCCGCGCAGCCGAGCAGCGTGATCAGCGCGAGCCCCGTGATCTGGATCCCCCTCACGACGCCTCCTCCTTCGCCGCCCGGACGCCGAGCCGCACCATGCGTTTCTTGAGCCCCTGGCGCGTGACGCCGAGCCGCTCGGCCGCGCGGGTGATGTTGCCGTCGCACGCGGCGAGCGCCGCCTCGAGCTCGTCTCGCTCCGTCGGCGGCGACGCGCTCGGCCCCCCACCCTCGCGCATCCCGCGGGGCAGGTGCGCCGGCTCGATCTTCTTGACCCCGAGCGTCGACAGCCGCTGCATCAGGTGGGCGAGCTCGCGCACGTTGCCCGGCCACGGGTGGGCCGCGAGGGCGGCGAGCGTCGCCGGGGCGAGCTGGCTCTTCGACCCGGCCGCGCGCAGGAAGTGGAGCGCGAGGCGCCCGACGTCGTCGCCGCGCTCGCGCAGCGCGGGCACGCGCAGGGTGATCACGTCGAGCCGGTAGAGGAGGTCGCGGCGGAACGTGCCGGCGTCGACCGCGCGGGCGAGGTCGCGGTTGGTGGCGGTGACGACGCGCGCCTCGAGCGGGAGCTCCTCGTCGCCGCCCACGGGGCGGTAGCGACGCGTCTCGAGCACGCGCAGCAGCGAGGCCTGTCGGGCCAGCGGGAGCTCGCCGATCTCGTCGAGGAACAGCGTGCCGCCCCGCGCCCGCGCCGCGAGCCCCCCGCGCGCGCGCTCGGCGCCGGTGAACGAGCCGCGCACGTGCCCGAAGAGCTCGGCCTCGAACAGCGTGTCGGGCACCGCGGCGCAGTTGAGCGCCACGAACGGCGCGCTCGCCCGCGGCCCCTCGTCGTGGAGCGCGCGCGCGAAGAGCTCCTTGCCCACCCCCGTCTCGCCGAGGATCAGCACCGGGAGCTCGGCGGACACGTCGAGCGCGGCCTCGAGCTTGGCGAGCGCGCGGAGCAGCGCCGGGCTCTGGCCCACGAGGGTGGGGAACGCGCGCGTCGGCGCGAGCGCGGGGACCACCGTCGACTCGGCGCGCTCCTGGATCACGACGGGGCGCGGCACGGGCACGCTGGGCGCCCCCGCGGACCCCGGGACGAAGGCCGCGAGCGCCGCCCACCGAAGGACCGTGGTCTCGGCGAGGTCGGCGAAGGCGTCGGCCAGGTAACGGTGCTCGGCGATCACCGCCACGCGGACGCCGCGCGCGGACGCGGCGATGGCGACCCGCGCGTGGGGTTCGCGCACGGAGACGGGGCCCTCCGACGCGATCGCCGCCTCGAGGGCCGCGCGCGGCACACGCTCCTCGGCGGCGGGCAGCTCGAAGCCGTCGGCGTCGGCGCCGGAGACGCGCAGCGGACCGTCGCCGTGCACGACCACGAACGCGCGCTCGGCCCCCGAGGTGGCGACCACGCAGCGCGCGACGATCGCGGCGCGCGCGGCCTCGTCGGGCGCGCCGGGCAGCAGGGCGACGGCGCGCCACAGCTCGGGGTCGGGGTCGCGCGACGTCACCTGCGCAGTATGGCGCGAACCCGCGCGCGCGTCGGCCAGGACCGCGCGGGCCTGGGCCTCCACGTCGGGGAGACCCGCGGCCCGTGCCCTCCGGAGCGCCGCGATCGCCGCGCGCGCCGCGGCCCTTCGGTCGCGCGGCAGCGCCGCGAGGTGGGTGCGTCCGAGGAGGGCGAGAGCTCGGCCGTCGACGAACGCGTCCTCGGCCCGCAGCGCGGGGTCGATTTGCTCGAGCGCGGCGCGGGCCCGCGAGGCCTCGCCGTCGAGGAGCGCGATCTCGGCGCGCAGGAGCGAGAGATCGGCGGCGATGGCCGGGGGCACCGCGTCGCCGCCGGCCTCGGCCTCGGCGACGTGGCGCTCGGCCTCTCGCGGATCGCCCTCACGCACCGCGAGGTCGGCCAGCGCGGCGGACGTCCACACGCGGCCCGTGCGCTCGCCGAGCGACCGCGCGAGGGCCAGCGCCTCGGTCAGCGCCGCGCGCGCGCGATCGAAGCGGCCGAGGCGCGTCTCGGCGAGGCCGAGGTTCAGCAGCGACGCGCGCACGCCGGGCAGGTCCCCGAGGGCGCGCTTGGTGGCGAGCGCCCGCGCGAAGGCCTCCGCCGCGGCGGCCTGTCTTCCCTGGTAGATCGCGACGACGCCGAGGTTGTGGTCCACCCGCGCGAGCTCCTCGCGCTCGTCGCCCAGCGCCTCGAGCCGCGCGCGGGCCTCGCCGAGCGCGCGGTCCGCGGTCTCCCAGTCGGCGCGGTAGAGCGCGACGGCGCCGCGCGTGGCCTCGCACCAGGCGATCGCCGGCGCGTCGCGGCGCGCCTCGGCCTCCGACCGTGCCGCGGCGAGGCGCGCGTCGGCCGCGTCGAACTCCCCCTGTCGCCCGAGCCGCTCCGCCTCGCGCACCCGCGCCAGCGTGGCGAGGCTCGGATCGCCGGCGTCGCGGAGCCACCCGAGGGTCTGCGCGTGCAGTTCCGCGCGCGAGAGATCGCGGGCCAGGCGCTCGAGGCGGCGCAGCTCGGGAGGCCCGGCGGCGCCGGTCGTCGCGAGCGTCGTCAGCGCCGCGAGCTCCACGCCGCGCGCCTCCTCGCGCCGGGCGCGCGTGGCCGCGTCACGCAAGAGGGCGGGTCGCTCGGCGACGGGCGCGAGCTCCGCGAGCAGCGCGAGGGCGGCCGGCGGCACGGTGACGTCGGCGCGGGCCACCTCGGCCGTCGCCGCGACCTGCGCGGGGGTCGCGAGCGCGCGGGCAATTTCGGCCCACAGCCGCGGGCTCGTCAACCGCACGAAGCGCGCGCCCTCGAGGACGGTCCGATCGAGCAGGCCCTCGGCGAAGAGCTCCCCGAGAGCCTGCCCGTCGTCGATCGCGCGACCCCCCCGCAGCGCGACGTCGGCCAGGCGACCGCGCGCGGCGTCGGAGAGGGTCGAGACGCGCGCGAGGATCGCCTCGCGTCCGAGCGGCACGCGGCCGGCCGCCGAGAGGACCCAGCCGGGCGAGCCCCCACTCGTGCGCGCCGCGTCGGGGCCGGCCTCCACCTGTCGACACAGCTCGGCGAGGTCCACCTCGGGGAGAGGGCCGAGGGCCCACGCCGGCGCGCCCTCGGGCGCGACCGGGCCCGTCACGAGCAGCGTCGGCGACCTCGCCCCGCGACAGCGGAAGGCTTCCACGGCCTCGGCCACCTCGGGCTCGCCGCGATCGAGATCGTCGAGGACGACGAGGGCCGGCGGCTCGCGGAACGGCGACGGCCCCACCCCGCGCAGGAAGGCGAGGAGCGCGCGATCGGCGTCGGCGGCGTTCACGACGCGCGCGGAGCGTCCCGCGGCGACGAGGCGCACGGCGACCTCGTGGGCGAGGTGGCTCTTGCCGATGCCGCTCGGCCCCGTGAGGTAGAGCACCCCACCCTCGAGCGAAGAGAGCCGCTCGACCTCGTCGCGCCGCCCGACGAGCGTGGTGCCGACCGCCTCGTCGGGGTCGGCGGGCATCAGCGCCGCGAGCAGGTCCTTGGCCGACGCGAAGCGATCGACCGGGCTCGCGGCCCGCGCGCGGTCGACGACGTCGGCGAGGCTCGGAGGCACCCACGGCGCCGCGGCGCGCAGCGGCTCGCCGACGCGCGGGGGTCGCCCGACCACGGCGGCGAAGGCGGTGGCCCCGAGGCCGTAGAGGTCGCTCGCCGGCGTGGCCTTCCCCGAGACGAGGAGCTCGGGCGCCGCGTAGGCCGCCGAGAAGCCGAAGGAGAGCGCCGCCCCGAGGTCGAGCACGCGCGGGCGGGCGTCGACGCGCACGTGGGCGGGCTTGAGATCGCCGTGGGTGAAGCCGGCCTCGTGGAGGGCATCCAGCGTGCGCGCGACCGCGGCGAGGATCCGCTCGAGGCGCGCGGCGCGGGCCTCGACGTCGCCCGCCTGCGCGAGCCACGCGGTCGCGTCCGGCCCGTCGACGAACGACTCCACGAGGAACGGCGCGCCGCTCTCGACGTCCCACGCGAGGTCGTGGGCAGCGACGAGGCCGGGTACGCGCAGCCGGGAGAGGAGCGCGTACTCACCCACCAGGCGCTCGCGGGGCACCTCGCGGCGCGCGATCTTGGCGACGAGCGCGCGCCCCGGGGCCTCGCGGTCCTCGACCCGCACGACGACGCCCTCGGCGCCGCGACCGAGGACCTCGCCGGAAACATAACGCGGGTGATGGATCTGCATGGGCGGAGGGCGTCGGAGGATGGTAGCGGAGGGGCTCACCGCGCGCCGAGCACCCGGGCGCGCTCGCGGGCCGCCCACGCCTCCACGTGGACGCGGTAGCGCGCGGCTCGGGCCGGGTCGCTCTTCGCGAGATCGTGCAGCTCACCAGGATCGAGGTCGAGTCGGAAGAGGCGCACGGTCGCGCGGTCGAGGTCGACGATGGCCTTCCACGGGCCGTCGATCACCGCGAGCTCGCGCGACACGTGGTCGACGAACGCGCGGGCGACGCGCGGCGTGCCCTCGAGGAGAGACCCGCCGTCCCAGCGCGGGTCGGCCGGCACGCCGAGCACGGCCGCGATGGTCCGGGGCACGTCGAGCAGGCTCGCGGTCTGCAGGGCGTGCACGGGTGCCTCGAGCGCCTTCGGGATCCGCACGAGCAGCGGCACGTGCAGGTTCTCCTCGAAGACGTGCAGCGAGTGGGCGACGTTGCCGTCGTGCTGCTGGAACGCCTCGCCGTGGTCGCCGTGCACGACCCACACGACGTCGTCGGCGAGGCCGCGCGCGGAGAGGCCGTCGATCAGCGCGCCGAGGGCCTCGTCGCTCTGGAAGAGGTCGCTGCGGTAGGCGTCGAAGTCGCTCGCCTCGCCGAACGGTCGCTTGCCGACGCCGGGCGCCTGGTAGGGGTGGTGCCCGCCGATGGGCATGTAGACCAGGTAGAACGGCCGGTCGTGGTGCCCGTCGATCCAGGCGAGCGCGCGGTCGACCGTCGAGCGATCGTCGACGCCGAAGCTCCGCTCGTAGGGGCCGCCGACCACGGCCGCGTCGGCGAGGGTGTCGAAGCCGCGGTGGTCGACGAGGTGGCGCATGCCGAGGTAGGCGAAGCGCCCGGAGTGGAAGAGCGCGGTGTGGTACCCGTGGCGCGCGAGCAGCGCCGGCAGGGCAGCGCCGCCGAGCTTCGCGTAGTGGTCGGCGTCGGTGTCCATCGCAGGGGCCTGCGCGCACAGGTACGCCATCATGCCCTTGATGCTCTCGGGGTGGACGGCGTACGCGCGGTCGAACAGCACCGCGCCGCGCGCGAGCTCGGAGAGGCGCGGCATCGGATCGAGGCCCGTCGCGCCCCACGGCTGCAGGTAGCGCGCGCCGGTGGACTCGAGCACCACGTGCACCACGCTCTTGCCGCGCCCCGCGCCGGCGAGGTGCGCGAGGTCGGTCGCGCGGCCCGAGGGCGCGAGCGGAGGCAAGTCCGACGGCGCGGGCGCGGCGCCGCGGTGGTGCTGGAACGCCGTCCGCGCGAGGGTGACCACGGCGTTGCGGTGGAGGCCGAGGCTCTCGGCGGCGGCCTCGCGGGTGAGGAGGCCGAGGGTCACGAGCGCGAGCGCGAAGGCGGCGACGGCGCGCGGGCGCAGCCGCGGCGCGAGGCGGGCGCCCAGGATCGCCGCGCCGATCACGACCGCGACGCCCAGGGTGTTGGTCGGGGTCACGTAGCGTCGCAGCGAGTCGGCGAGCGTGGTGCCCGCCGCGCGCACGAGCGCGAAGGTGAGCGGCGTGCCCAGCGTGCGCGCGATGGCCACGTTGAACGCGGTGTAGACGACCACCGCCCAGAACAGCGCGTCCTTGAGGCGCGTCGCGATGCGCGACGTCGCTCGACGCGTCACGAGCTCCAGGCCGAGCGCGACGGCGACCAGCGCGGCGTCCTCGGCGAACAGAGCCCCCGGCCGCGCGAGCAGGCGCGGGCCCGAGGTGTGGTCGAGCGCGCGCAGGCCGAGCACGGCGAGCTTGGCCGCGACGAGCGCGCCCGCGAGCGCCAGGGGTCGACGGAACACGGTCACGACGGCGCGACCGTCAGCGCGCGGCCCATGTCGATGCGCTGGCCCTCGGTCACCGCGAAGCGCTCGACGAGCCCGCGCGGGGCGAGCAGCACGACGGTGGAGCCGAAGGTGAAGTGGCCGAGCTCCTCGCCCTTCTCCACGGCCCGACCGACGGGGGCCGGGACGCGCGCGCGGCGAAGAACCTCGTCGTCGACCCCGCGCACGTGGATGCCGCCGACGACGCTCGCGCCGACCATGACCAGCAGGAGCGGCGTGCCGTCGGCGAGGGTGAGCTCGAGGACCGCGCGCTCGTTGCGCAGGTAGATGCGCGGGATCTCGCGCAGCGCGTCCTCGTTCTGGGGGAAGAACCGCCCCGGGATCCACCGCACGCGTTCCACGCGCGCACCTTCGGGTGCGTGGACGTAGTGGTACCCGCTCGGGCGCAGGAACGTGGTGAGGTAGCGGCCGCCCTCGAAGGCCGCGAGCGAGGTGGGGGCCACGCGGTGCGGCGCCGGGGGGCCGTTGACCAGCTGGTCGACGGAGATCGGGTGGCCCTTCACCTGCAGGATCGTGCCGGCGTCGATCGCCCCCTCGCCCACCACGAAGCCGTCGACGGCCGCGACGAGCCCCTCGCCGAGCGGACGCGCGCCTGGGGCCAGGCGCCGCAGGAAGAAGTGCTCGAGGGACTCGAACGGGCCGGGCTCGAAGTCGGCGAGGTCGATCTCGGCGCGGCGCGACCAGACGTCGATGGCGGCGCGCAGGACCGGCGCGGGGGCCGGCAGCCGGGCCACGACGCGGGAGGCGCGGTTGATCGCGCGGTGCGGGAACAGCGAGTAGGCCTCGAGGAACGCGGCGCTGCGGATCATCGGTGACTCCCGGGCAGGAGGACGGAGAGGCGCTTGAAGAGCGCGAAGGACACGGGCACCGACCGGTCGCCGCGGCGATCGGTCCACCAGGCGTGGACGAGGTGCACCGCGCGCGTGGGCGTGGGCGCCGCGCCGACGAAGGCGAGCGGCAGCACGACGAGGTCGAAGTCGCGCTCGTCCGCGGGCGACCAGCGCGCCGCGCGCCACTCGATGGCAGCGTCTGGCAGCATCGACCGGCCGAGGCGCAGGCTCTCCTCGCTGGCGTCGATGACGACGAGCTCGGCGTCGGGCAGGAGCTCGCGGAGGAGCCGCGCGCTGCGCGGGAAGATGCCCCCGCCGACGACGGCGACCCGGCGGAGAGCGGAGCGATCGAGGCCTTCCAGCGCCGCGGCGAGGGCCTCCCCGTGCCGCGCGAGGACGAACCGCTGCAGCGCGGAGGGACGCAGCACGAGCCGCTCGAGCGCGCCGAGCAGGTGACCGCGGACCGCGCCGAGGGGCCGCAGGATCGGCGGCAGGTCGCTGGTGGCCGCGTCCGGGCACCGCAGCGCGGGCAGCTCGGACCAGTGCCGACCCGGGTGCCGGTGGTGCTCGGCGTGGTAACCGTCGTTGAACCACAGCAGGTTGTAGAGGCGCCCGTAGTGGCTCACACCCGCGGCGATGGGGGTTGCCCCGGCGATCGACGCGGAGTGCTCGGCGTCGCCCTGCACGCGGCACGCGCCGAGGCCGAGCAGGTAGGCGGGCAGCACGACGCGCAACGCGCCGGGCTGGAGGGCGACGACCGCCGCGATGGTCGCGGCGATCGCGAGCAGCTCGCCGCCGAGCGCCGCGGTCCAGCGCAGGCGCGGCGGGCGGCCCGCGTGGTGCGCGAGGTGCCGCTGGGTCCACACCGTCTGCGGGATCAGCGTGGTGACGGTGAGCAGCAGCGAGAACGCGTACGACGCGCGCCGCGACCGGAACAGCGGCTGGTGCAGGTGCACGTGCGCGAGGGTGTTGGACGACCACGCGATCCCGACCGCGAGCGCGAGGACCGCGGGCACCACGGCGACGCCCCGCGGTGCCGCCGCCACGAGGGCGGAGGCGACACCGGCGTGGACGAGCGCCGCGAGCACGAGCGGCAGATCCCGCGCGTGGCGGAGGACGCCATCGGTCGAGGACCGCGCGATCGCCGCGTTCACGACGCGCGCTCCCGGCGGCGGAGCAGGCCGACGAGGACGAAGCCGAGGAGGCCGAGCGAGCCGACGGAGCCCACGCCGCCACCGCCGACGCTGCAGCCGCTGTCGGCGGGGGGCGCGGCGGCGGGTGCCGAGGGCGTGCCGGTGTCGACGGCGGCGGTGCCGGTGTCGACGGGGCTCGTGCCGGTGTCGGCGGGGCTCGTGCCGGTGTCGACCGCGACGCCGCTGTCGGCGCCGGGGGTGCCGGTGTCGGTCGGTCCGCTGTCGGGGACCCCCGCGTCACCGGGCGCGACGTAGGCGCGGATCTTCTCGCAGGTGCCGCCGGCGTAGGCGGTGCTGACGGTGCCGACGGCGATCGGGTAGACGTCCGGCTTGGCGGGCGCCTCACTGGTCGGCCGGACGCGGCCGGGCGCCACGTTCATCTGGCCGAAGCCGATGCAGTCGCTGGGCGAGGTCGCGTTGGCGGCCAGCTCGGACCACTCCTTGCGGCAGGTGGTCTCCTGACCCGCCGGGCACTCGAAGTACATGTAGCCGCCCTGCGGGGCGCCGTAGCTCCAGCTGCTGCCGGTGCTCGGATCCCACAGCGCGAAGACGCCGTAGATCCGCGCGCGCGTCGCGCTCGCGGCGTCGGGCTCGTAGACGACCTTCTGGACGCGCGCGTAGGCGCCGAACGGCGAGCTCGCGTGCGCGACTCCGCTCGTCGCGCCAAGGGCCAGGATCACTCCCGATGAAGCCAACCAACGATGCATGAGGACCTCCATGGCCTCTGCACAGCAACCCACGTGCCCCCCACGATCGGGCGGGATTTCCAGGGGGTTCCGCGGGCGGTTGTCGGCGGGACGGGGGTGAGTTGTCGGTGGCGGCGGGGGCGGTTGTCGGCGCGGTTGCGGCGCCTGCTACCCTGCGCGGATGGCGAAGGTCACCATCTACCACAACCCCCACTGAGCCTCTTCGGTCAATGCCGTGCGCATTGCAGAGGAGCTCGGGGTCGAAGCGAACATCGTCCTCTACCTGAAGCAGCCGCCGGACGCGGCCACGCTGCGCGCGATCCTCGACAAGCTCGAAGACCCCCCGACCCAGCTGGTCCGCCGCGACAGCACCTTCGCGAAGCTCGGGCTCGGCGAGGATGACGTGCAGACCCGCGAGCAGATCGTGGCGCTCCTGGTGGAGCGCAAGGCGCTGCTCCAGCGACCGCTGGTGGTGACGCCGACGAAGGCCATCGTCGGGCGGCCGAAGGAGCGCGTCCGCGACCTCCTCTCGGCGCTCGGTAGGTAGCGCCGTTCACGGGCGCAGGTGAACGCGTTCACGGGCGCAGGTGAACGCGCCCCCTGTGTCAGGGTAGTTGTCCCCCTGCCTGATCGCGGCAGGCGTTGGCGTCTCGTGGGGCTGGAGCTTCATCTGACATGACCTACACCGAGGCTTTCAAGTCAAAGATGGTTCAGCGGCTTCTGAGGCC
>JAEUKC010000143.1:0-16130 GCA_016794445.1 Myxococcales bacterium | reverse complement strand
CAGACGCCGGGCAAGCCCGCGTGTCCGCCGCAGTGCACGCCGTCGGGCGCGTGGGTCGGGTGCGGCCTGCCCAAGCCCCGCAACAGCAACTGCACGGGCTGCACCCCGAAGTGCAAGTCCAAGGGCACCCCCGACGAGGGCTGGTACGACTGCAGCGGCGTGCTCATCGTCGCCCACGCCTGCGACTGACCCCGCTTGCTCGTTCGGCGGTCCGAGCGCACAATACCCAGAATGGGTATTCGAAAACCCAAATTGGGTAGTCCGTGGAAGGCCAGCAACGGCGGCCTCGCGGCGGCGCTGTTCACCGCGACCCAGCGGAGAGTCCTCACACTGCTCTTCGGCCAGCCGGATCGCAGCTTCGGCAAGAGCGAACTGATCGAGCTGGCCGGCGGAGGCTCCGGGGCCATCCAGCGCGAGGTCGCTCGGCTCGTCGACAGCGGCCTCGTCCACGAGGTGCAGCGCGAGGGCCGCAAGTGGTTGCAAGCGAACCCGTGCGCGCCGATCTTCGACGAGCTGTGCGCCATCGTGGACAAGACGACCGGCATCGCCGCCCAGGTCGGCGCGACGCTTGCCCCACTCGCCTCGCAGATCCGCTTCGCGACCCTGTACGGCTCCGTCGCCAAGGCGAGCGACCGGGCCGACAGCGACGTCGACTTGCTCGTCGTCTCGGACTCCTTGCACCTCGAGGAACTCTACCGGGCTCTCTCTGCGCTCGAGCAGCGGATCGGGCGTTCGATCAGTCCGACGGTCTACAGCAGCGTCGAGTTCCAGAAACGGCGCCGGGACAATAACCCCTTCCTCACCAAGGTGCTCGCTGGCAAGCACACGGTGTTGATCGGACGAGCCGATGGCGTCCAAGCAGCTTGAGAACCTGGTCGCGACGCGACAGCTCGACGTCGAGCCAGGGACCGACGAAGAGGTGCAGAACCTCCTCGGCTCGGGCAGTCGGCGGCTCCTCGACGCCGAGAACACCACCCTCGCCCTCGAGAGCCGGTTCGACCTCGCCTACAACGCAGCGCACGCGTTGGCGCTCGCAGCGCTGCGTCATCATGGCTTCCGCTCGTCGAACCGGTACGTGGTGTTCCAGGTGCTGCCCCACACGCTCGGCATCCCCAACGAACAATGGCGCGTCCTCGACAGCGCGCATCGCAAGCGCAATCGAGCCGAGTACGACGGTGACTTCGACGTCGACGAGGCGCTCGTGGCGGCCGTCATCCGCGTCGCCCGCGCGCTCGAGGCGGCTGTCACAGCCCTTCCGCCGCTCGGGTGAGCACCGTGCAGCCGGTCTCGGTGACCAGCACCGTGTGCTCGAACTGCGCGGACCAGCGGCCGTCCGCGGTGACCACGGTCCACTCGTCGTCGAGCACCCGCACCTCGGGGCGACCGAGGTTGATCATGGGCTCGATCGTGAAGCACATCCCGGCGCGGAGGCGCGTCCCGGTGCCGCGCTTGCCGTGGTGGGCCACGTGGGGCGGACCGTGCATCGCGCGGCCGATCCCGTGCCCGCCGTAGTCGCGGACCACGCTGCACCCCTCGCGCTCGGCCAGGGCCTGGATGGCCGCGCCGACGTCGCCGAACCGGGCGCCGTCGCGGACCTCGGCGATGCCGGCCTCGAGGCACCGCCGCGCCACGTCGACGACGTGCCGTCCCTCGGGGCCCACCTCGCCGATCGGGAACGTCGCCGAGGTGTCGCCGTGGAAGCCGTCGAGCTCGGTCGTCACGTCCACGTTCACGATGTCGCCCTCGCGGAGGACCACGTCCGCGCGGGGCACGCCGTGGCAGACGACCTCGTTGCGGCTCGTGCACACCGAGGCGGGGAAGCCGTGGTAGCCGAGCTGGCTCGGCTTGCCGCCGAGGGCCTTGGTGTGCGCGCGCACCCACTGGTCGATGGTGGCGGTGGAGATGCCCGGTCGGAGCCGCTCGCCCACGTGGGCCAGGGTCGCGGCGGCGGCGCGGCCGGCGGCGAGGAGGCGCGTGCGGTCCTTGCCGGCGAAGAGCTCGATCATCGGGCCAGCGTGCGACCCCGGCCGCCGGCGATCCAATACCTCTTCGATCTACTCGCCCGGGGTCCAGCGATCGAGCTTCCAGCCGGCGTCGGTCTTCACGAACACGAGGCCGTGCTCCTTCACCTGCGGGCCGAGGTTGGCGTCGGCGCGCGCCGGCTCGCGCTTGGTCCAGCGAATCTCCCAGGCCGACCAGCCCTTGCCCCACCGCGCGAAGGCGGTCTTCTTCGGCTCGCCGACGACCCGCTTCTCGAGGGAGGCGATGCCGTCGGCGGTCGCGTACCGAGCCAGCGCGACGTCGTCGCCGGCCTGCAGCGCCGCGAGCACCCCCGACCACGCCTCCTCCGGCGTGAGCGCGGCGATGGACTTCTGGGGCGAAGGCGCCTCTGCCGTCTTCACGGCCTCGGTCGAGGGCACCGCCTTCGGTGGGCTCGGGTCGTTGCGCGCGCACGCGACCAGCGCGAACGCGAGGAGCAGCCAGCGCATCTCGACAGCGTGCCTCGCCTCGCCCCCGCCGGGAAGGGCGCTACACTGTCGCCGTGTCCCTCCCGCAGCTCCGCTACTTCGTCGCCGTCGCCGTGGAGGGCCACGTGTCGCGGGCCGCCCGCCGGCTGCGCATCGCCCAGCCGCCGCTCAGCCGGCAGATCCGCGCGCTCGAGGACGAGCTCGGCCAGCGCCTGTTCGCGCGCACGCCCCGCGGCGTCGAGCTGCTCCCGGCCGGCGCCCTGTTCCTCGACCGCGCGCGCCGGATCCTCGCCGAGGTCGACGCGGCCGTGGCGCTGTTCCGCGCCTGAGGCGTTCGCGTTCACCTGCGCCCGTGAACGCGTTCACCTGCGCCCGTGAACCATTCGCGACCGGTCGGGTCTCACGGCCTTCAGGCCTCGAGCGAACGCACCGCGCGCACGAGCTCGGGATCGATCGGCGCGGCGAGCAGGATCACCCTGCGCACCGTCGGCAGGAGCACGAGCGAGAGCCACGTCTCGGTGAACGGGTTGCGCACGAGCGCCTCGCGGACCGGCAGCTGACCGAGCCAGCGCGAGGCAGCGACCGCGCGGGCGAGGGCGGGGCTCGACGGGCGGCGCGCGGCGACCCGCAGCGCGTCGGCGACCGTGGTGGTGTCGATCTCGAGCAGCGCCGCGACCACCTCGGGGCGCGGGTCGCGCAGGAGCCGTTCCCGGAGCGGCGCGTTGCGGATCAGCTGGCCTTGCCGCGTGTAGAGATCCCGCGGAGCGGCCTTCCACGCCAGGGTGACCAGGTTCGAGCTCGCGGCGGTCGGCTCGCTCAGCTTGCCGCGGGGGCGCAGGTTGCGGTACGCGCCGTCGGTGCGCAGCACGAGCGAAGCCGCCACGAGCGAGCGCCGGTCGGCCTCGGCGCGCCAGGCGCCGATGGGGAGGTCGTCGCGCGTGACGCGCAGGTGCACGAGGGCCAGCACCACGTCGCGCTCGGGTCCGCCGCCGTTCATGGCCCTCCGCACGAGGGCGTCGAGCTCGGCCAGCGCCGCGGGGTCGGTCGCCAGGCGCTCCCCGAGCGCGAGCGCGCGGGCGTGCAGGTCGGGGATGGCGGAGAGCTTGGTGAGCATGACCTCCCGCATTCTAGGCCATTCCCCGGCGCGGTGGATCGTCGCGAGTCGTAGTAGGCTGACCCGATGATGCGTGGCGGTCGCGGCTCGTTCGGGTTCGGGCTCGCGCGCTCGCTCGACTTCCACGCGAGCCTCGCCGCGTTCACCGAGCTGTGCGACCTGCTCTCCCGCGAGGTCGGGACCGTGTTCTATCCGCACCACGCGCTGTCGTACTCGGAGCTCGCGCGGGGGCTCGAGCGGGGCGAGCTCGGCCTCGCGTGGATGCCGCCGGTCATGGCCGCCGAGGTCGAGGACCGGGCCGGCGCGTCGCTGGTCGTCACGCCGGTGCGCCGCGGCTCCACGCTGTTCCACTCCGCGCTGATCGTGCGTCCTTCGGGGCCGACCACGCTCGAGGGGCTCCAGGGCCTGCGCGCCGGGTGGGTCGACCGCGCGAGCGCCGCGGGCCACCTCGTGCCCAAGATGCACCTCGCCTCGGCCGGCCATCGGCTCGGGGGCTTCTTCGGCAACGAGGCGTTCCTCGGCAGCCACATCGCGGTCGTCGACGCGCTGCTCAGCGATCGCATCGACGTGGGCGCCACGTTCTGCAAGGTCGAGACGCACAGCGGCCGCATCCTGCACGCCGCGTGGACGGCGCCCGACGGCGGCGATCCCCGGCCGGTCCGCGTGCTCTCCACGATCGGGCCCATCCCCAACGACGTGATCATGGCGGGCAACCGGCTGCCGGCCGAGGCGCGTACCCGCGTGCTCCGCTGGTTCCTCGATCCCGCGCCCCGCGTGAAGGAGCTGCTCGGTCAGCTGGTGCGGGCCGACGCGTACCGCTCGGTCACGCCCTCGCACCTCGAGCCGCTGCGCAAGATGATGGCGGCGTCGGCGGCGCGCGGTGAGACCCCGTGGCGCGACCGGATGACGTCGATCCCGCCCCCGCCCTGAAGGCCTCGGAGGTCACTGCGTCGCGAGGAACTCCAGCACCTGGCCGCGCGCCCCGCCGACCAGCGGCGGACCGTGGCCGGGCAGCAGGTGCTCGTAGCGGTGGCCCCGCGCGTGGAATTCGCGCACCGAGGCGACCGCGCGTTCCAGGTCGACCGTGAACGTGGGGTAGGGAAGGGCCATGCCGCGCTTCACGACCAGCGGCGGGATGGCCGTGAGCAACGAGTCGCCGCTGAGCAGCGTGTGCGTGGACTCGTGCCGGTAGAACACCGAGCCCTCGGTGTGCCCAGGGACCCAGTGCACCTCGAGGCCCGCGACGGTGTCGCCCTCGTCGAGCGGGCGGTCGACCTCGAGGTGGGCCGGGAAGTGGTTCTCGAACTCGGCGAGCAGGCCCGCCACGAGCGACCCCGCGCCGCGGGTCATGCGCGTCCGACTCCGGCTCGCGAGGGTCTCGGCGTCGCGACGGTGGGCGTGGATGCGCACCCCCTGGCGCTGCAGGAACCGCGCGTTTCCGGCGTGATCGGAGTGCAGGTGGGTGAGGAGGACGCCAGTGAGATCGCGCGGGGAGAGGCCCCGCCGGCGCAGCGCGACGAGCAGCGAGAGCCGCTCGCTCCAGTGACCCGTGTCGACCAGCCAGCGGTCGCCGGGGCCCCCGTCGAGCAGGAACACGTTGCTGAAGAGGACGTTGCGGAAGAGGTCGAAGCTGCCGGCGACGCGCACGGTGTCTAGAGGCGCTTGAAGGTCGCCGGCGAGGCCCCGCCCATGAAGGCGCAGGTCATCGTGTTGCAGTCGGCGCCGACCGAGCACTTGTAGACCGGATCGGTGATCGCGGTGTCGACCGGGACGCTGGTGCCGGTGTTGACGGTGGCGACGCCCATGTTCGCCCCGTTCTTGGCGCGGACGTTGAACACGCCGGGCTTGTTGCCGGCCGTGATCTCGATCTGCTGCGGACCGAGCGGGAGTGCCGGCTGGGCCTGCCAGCTGCCCACCACGTCGCACGGCGGCGGCGGCGGGGGCGGCGGCTGCGCGGCAGGAGGGGGCGCCTCGACCGGCTTCTCGCGCCGACAGGCGACGACCAGCGTGCCGGCGAGGGCGACAGTCAGGACGACTCGGGAGAGGGAACGGGTCATGGGTTGCTCGTAGGACGGCCTCGACGGCGCGTCGATGCAGCTCAGTTCGGCTTGAAGTCGATGACCGTGCCGGCCTTGCGCGCCTCGCCCTCGACGAAGGTGGCCTGGAGCACGCGAGACTTGAGGCAGGCGGCGAGCGAAGGTGGCGCGGCCGTGCAGGTCGCGTCGACCTTGGTGGGCTTGCCGCCCGTGGAAATCGTCGCCTCGAGCTTGCACGTGGTGACGAGCGTCGGGTCCTTGGCGAGCTCGGCCTGGTAGCAGGCGCGGAGGGGGGCCGCGCGGGAGCGCAGGACGCGGGTGTCCTCGATGGTGCCGGTGGGCGACTTCCACGTCATCGTCACGCCCCCACCGAGGCCGGGCTTCGAGGGGGCGCCATAGGCACCGATGCCGGGAGCGCCCGGGTTGAGGCCGGGGAACGGGGCGCCGTACGCGGACACCCCGGGACCGGGGGGATTCTTGGGCGGATTCGGCCCCACCGCCACGTCCGAGGAGGTGGGCGCGGGCGCCGGCGTGGGCGACGGCGCAGGGGCAGGGCCAGGATCGGGGGCCGACGCCTGCGTGGAGGGAGCGCTGCTCGGTGCGGGGGTCGCCTCGGGGGCGCTGGTCGTCGGCGCGGGAGCGACGCTCGCGGGAGGCGGAGGCTGTCCGCCGCCGCACGCGACCACGCTGGTCGCGAAGGTGAGCAGCGCGAGCCGATCGAGCCTGCGGCCCGCGAGGTCGGGCGCCTCGCGGTGCACGTAGCGGCCGCCGCCGCAGAAGGGACAGGCGGCTTCGCTCTTGCGGATGTGGCGGCGGCAGTCGGCGCAGACGACGAACATCCGGCGAGGATATCAGTCGCGCAACAACGCTGCCGCAACGACGTCGAGGAGCCGCGCGAGACCGAGAGGCTTCTCGAGCAGGGCGAAGGCGCCGAGCCAGCTGGCGCGCTCGCGGATGCGCAGGTCCGGGAACGCGGTCATCAGGACGACGGGTGTGGTCCACTCGGCGAGCCGCACCGCGCGGAGCAGATCGAGGCCGTCGAGCCCGGGCATGCGGATGTCGCTCACGATCACGTGCGGCCGCGGCAGCGCGTGTCTGGCGACCCCGGAGAGGATGGCCAGGGTCTCGCTCCCGTTGCCGGCCGCCAGCACCTCGTAGCCGTGCTCCTCGAGTACGGCGTGGAGGGTGGCGCGCAGGTCCGCGTCGTCCTCGGCGAGCAGCACGCGCGCGGGCGGATCGAGGGGCGAGGCGTCGGGCATGATCGTCGGCCTGCACGACCGATGCCGGCACGTCGTCTGCACGGCCATGTCTGGAGATGAACAGGAAGCCCCAATCCGCAGCCCTCTCCTCGTTCTTGGTGGGCTCCCTCTGCCACGGCAGAGGCGTCTGAGTGGGCGTCCTGTCGCGACGTGCGTCGAATCGCCGCGCTCTACCGTGGCGGGTGCAGTCGGACGCGTGGGCCCACGCGCGAGAGCCGGTCGCGGAGATCGACGTCGACGTCGGCCACCGTGAGCACCAGATCCTCGAGGTGGGCGAAGCGCGGGGCGGCCTCGAGGATCGCGGTCACGCCAGCCGTGCCGATGCGACCGTCGAGCTCGAACCGACGTAGTCGGGCGAGAACGGGCGACCCGGCGAGGTGTTCGACCAGGGTGTCAGCAGGCGTGGGATCGCCGAAAGCGTAGTCCCAGTCCTCCATGTCGAACAACGCGAGCTCGCGAAGGTGGGGGGTGGCGCCCAGCGCGTCGAGCAGGGGTCGGAAGTCGACGAAGCCGTAGTCGAATGTCGTGCCCCCGAGCCGCAGCGACTCGAGCAGCGGCCACTCGGCGTCGACGAGTGCGGAGAGGTCACTGGAGAGGTAGCGCAGGTCGAACGTGCGCACGTTCGGGAGCCGGATCCGGCCGAGGTCGCCGCCGGGCCCGACGAACGTCTCCAGGGTCGGCAGCACCTCGAGCAGCGGCGCGAGCATCCCCACCTCGAACACCGCCTTGCCGTGGCGATCGATCCCGTACTCGAGGCGCCGCAGCGCGGGGCGCCGCGCGACGAGGCACGCGCGACACCCCTCGAAGTCGAGCACGTGCCCGAGCCGCAGCGCCGAGAGCGCCTCGACCGCCGGGATCTGCAGGAGCTCGTCCAAGAGGCGGCTCGAAGCCACGTGGTGCTCGTCGATCGCCGCGCCCCGCACGAAGCCCCGGTGCCACGTCAGCTCGAGGCCGTCGTCGTACCGGTGGAGCGCGAGCGGGCCGAGGAATGCATCGGCGTGGCGGTCGATCAGCCGCACCTCGTCGCGCTGCAGGTCCGCGTTCCAGGGGTCGAGCTCGAGCGCCCGCTGCACGGCGAGCAGGCGGCCCCGCGGGTCGCCGAGGTCGATCAGCGCGTCGGCGAGCACGAGCTGCGTGTCGACGTCGTCGTCGTGCGCGACGATCTCGCGGTACAGCGCTTCCCGGTCGGCCACGCGAGAACGGTAGCGGAAGCCGAAAGCGCTCGCTGCTAGGCTCGCGCCGTGGCCGATCACCGCCGCCTCACCGGTCTGCCCGACATCCACGCCGCGACGCGCGCCTACGAGGCCTGGGTCAAGTCCAAGCTCGACGTCGTGGCCGAAGACCTCGAGCGCAAGCACACGCTGCTCCGCACCTCGCCGTTCGCGTTCTTGCGTGGCACCTACTACCGCTGGGCGCAGGTGTTCCCCGTCGTGTGCCCCAAGCTCGCGGCGCGCGCGGTCGTGCCCGCGGTGGGCGACCTCCACGTGGAGAACTTCGGCACCTGGCGCGACGCCGAGGGCCGCCTCGCCTGGGGCGTGAACGACTTCGACGAGGGCTACCCGCTCGCGTGGACCGCCGACCTCGTCCGCCTCGCCACGAGCGTCCGGTTCGCCATCGCCGACGCGGGGCTGCGCATCGACGCCGACCGCGCCTGCGCCTCGATCCTGGCGGGCTACGTCGAGGGTCTCGACGCCGGTGGTCGCCCGTTCGTGCTCGCCGAGGACAACCACTGGCTCGGCGCGCTCGCCAGTGGGCGGCTCAAGAAGCCGACGCGCTTCTTCCACAACCTGAAGACCGCCATCCGCCCCGGCGTGCCCAAGCCGATCCTCAAGAAGGTGCTGCTCGCCGCGCTCCCGGACGGGGCCGAGGACATCACCTTCGCCCGCCGCGTGGCCGGGGTCGGCAGCCTCGGGCGTCCGCGGTGGGTCGCGCTCGCCAAGTCGCGGGGCGGGTTCGTCGCGCGCGAGGCCAAGGTGTGGCTGCCCTCGGCCAACGCCTTCCTCGACGGCAAGCCGGGCGACCACGACACCCAGTCGGCCATCCTCGCCGGCGCCGTGCGCTCGCCCGACCCCATGCTGCACCTCGACCGCGGGTGGACCGTGCGCCGGCTCTCGCCCAACAACGCGCGGGTCGAGCTCGACGAGCTCCTGCCCACGACCGACGCCGTGCGGCTGCTCCGCGCGATGGGCACCGAGGTCGCCAACGTGCACCTCTGCGACCGCAAGGCGGCGCGCAAGGCCCGTCAGGAGATCGGCGAGGTGAAGCGGGACTTCCTCGTCGTCGCCTCCGAGGCCATGGAGGCGGCCGTCCGCGAGGACCACCGCGTCTACCGCCGCAAGCAGAAGGCCAAGCTCAAGTCGGCGGGATGACGTCCGCGATGCCCACGCGCTTGAGGGCAGCGATCAGCGCGTCGACGTAGGTGCTCGGCACCGCCGGACCGGCCTTCACCAGCAGCGCCACCGGGCGCTTGGCCCCCGCAGTGAGCAGGAGCGGCTGCAGGCACGCGGTCAGCGCGGCCTCGTCGAACGAGCCCGCACCGTTGCTCGAGTTGCGACCGATCTTGCGGTGGTGACCGTCGCGGCAGGCCGGCGCGCCGTCGACGCTCACGTCGAGGCCGTCCATGCGCAGGGTGACGTCGAAGCGGATCAGGCCGGCTTTCCCCGCGTCGTCGGCGATCGCGGCGGGCACCTGGGGGACCACCGGGACGCCGCCACCGACCGTGGACGACACGGCCGGGTGCGCGTCGACCTGCTTCTGCACCATCTTGCGCATGGCGAGCCAGCCGATGCCGACGATGCCGACCACCACGAGGAGGGTGGCGAGGGGCGAGGCGCCAGAACCGGGTGTCCGCGGCGGCGCCACTTCAATCCTCGAGCTTGAGGATGGCGAGGAACGCGTCCTGCGGCAGCTCCACCGACCCCACCTGCTTCATGCGCTTCTTGCCCTCTTTCTGCTTCTCGAGGAGCTTGCGCTTGCGGCTGATGTCGCCGCCGTAGCACTTGGCGGTCACGTCCTTGCGCAGGGCGCGGATGGTCTCGCGGGCGATGATCTTGCCGCCGATGGCCGCCTGGATGGCCACCTCGTACTGCTGGCGCGGCACGAGCTCCTTGAGCTTCTCGGCGATCTTGCGGCCCTGGTGGTAGGCGCGCTCCTTGTGGACGATGACGCTGAGCGCGTCGAGCGGGTCGCCGTTGACCAGCATGTCGAGCCGCACGAGGGGCTCGGTCTTGTACCCGGCGAGCTCGTAGTCCATCGAGGCGTAGCCGCGCGAGTTGGACTTGAGCTTGTCGTGGAAGTCGAGGATGACCTCGGCGAGCGGCAGATCGTAGACGACGATGGCGCGGTCGGCGCTCGCGAAGCTGAGCGAGCGCTGGATGCCGCGCTTCTCCTCGCAGAGGGCGAGCACCGCGCCCACGTACTCCTTGGGCACGTGGATGCTGACCTTGAAGATCGGCTCGTCGATGTGGTCGATGTACTGCGGCTCGGGGAGGCGCGCCGGGTTCTCGACGTCGATGGTGGTGCCGTCGGTCTTGTAGACCTTGTAGACCACGCTCGGCGCGGTGGTGATGAGGTCGAGGTTGTACTCGCGCTCGAGCCGCTCCTGGATGATCTCCATGTGCAGCAGGCCGAGGAACCCGCAGCGGAAGCCGAACCCGAGGGCGTCGCTCGTCTCCGGCTCGAAGCCGAAGGCCGAGTCGTTCATGTGCAGCTTGTCGAGCGCGTCGCGCAGGTCGGGGTACTGCGCGGTGTCCGTCGGGAAGATGCCCGCGAACACCATCGGCTTGACCTCCTTGAAGCCAGGGAGGGGCTCGGTCGCGACGTTCTTCGCGTCGGTGACCGTGTCGCCGATCTTGGTGTCGTGGACGCTCTTGATGTTGCCCGCGAGGAACGCGACCTCGCCGGGCCCGACCTCGTCGAGCGCCA
Organism: Myxococcales bacterium; assembly: GCA_016794445.1. Lineage (GTDB taxonomy): Bacteria > Myxococcota_A > Polyangia > Polyangiales > JADJMO01 > JADJMO01. The sequence goes on along the minus strand of JAEUKC010000143.1, from coordinate 5,329 downwards.
CCGGGTGCGGCGTGAACACGCCCATCTCGGTGATCTCGTAGTCGCGGCCGGTGGCCATGAAGCGCACCTTCTGGCCCTTGCGCAGGGTGCCGTCGATCACGCGGACCATGACCACCGCGCCGCGGTAGCTGTCGTACCAGCTGTCGAAGATCAGCGCGCGGGGCGGACCGTCGGGGTTCAGCTGCTTGGGCGGCGGCACCCGCTTGACGATCTGCTCGAGGATGTCGGGCACACCGACGCCGGTCTTGCCGCTGCAGCCGACGGCCTCGGTGCAGTCGAGGCCGATCACGGTCTCGATCTGCTCCTTGGTGCCGTCGATGTCCGACGAGGGCAGGTCGACCTTGTTGAGGACGGGGATGATCTCGAGGTCTTGCTCGATGGCGAGGTAGACGTTGGCGAGGGTCTGCGCCTCGACGCCCTGGGTGCTGTCGACGACGAGGATCGCGCCCTCGCACGCCGAGAGGCTGCGGGAGACCTCGTAGTTGAAGTCGACGTGTCCCGGCGTGTCGATCAGGTGCAGCGTGTAGATCTGCCCGTCTTGCGCCTTGTAGCGGAGGCGCACGGTCTGGGCCTTGATGGTGATCCCGCGCTCCCGCTCGATGTCCATCTTGTCGAGGAACTGCTCGACCATCTCGCGCTGCTGCAGCGCACCCGTGATCTGGAGGATGCGATCGGCGAGCGTCGACTTTCCATGGTCGATGTGCGCGATGATCGAGAAATTGCGGATGAGTGACGGGTCCGTAGGCATGACGGCGGGCGCCGGGTCCTAGCACCCCGGGTCCGTCGCGGCGAATGAATCCCCGAAAAGGCTACTTGGGCTTCGCCGACGACGCGATCGGCGCGGGCGGCGCCATCCCGAGCTTCTTGCGGGTGAAGATCGCGACGAGCCCGTCCTTCTTGTCGAGGTCCTCGACCCGGAGGTTGTCGGCGTCGAGCACGCGGAGGAGCTTCTTGCCGTCGGCGGTCTTCACCGTGAGGTCGGGGTCGGCCTCGGTGAGCACGGTGAAGTCGACCGTCTTGTCGGGCACCCCCGGAAGGCGGGAAATCAAGGCCTTCGGCGTGATCTCCATGGTGGCCTGCGGGGCCTCGGAGAGGATCTGGATCTGCGTGGGAGGGGGCACCTTCGCCCAGCGCTCCGCGGTCGACTTGTCGGTCAGGTCGAACCGGGTGAACTTCCAGTAGCCGAGCACCTTGCCCACGAGCGGAGAGGCCGCGACCGCGGACCCGCTCGCCGACGCCGAGGCCGAACCCGAGGCCGAGGCCGAGGCGCTGGCGGAAGCCGACGCCGAGGTCGACGCCGACGCCGACGGCGCGGGCGCGGTGCCGGGCTTCGGCGGCAGCACCGCGGGGTTCACCGTCAGCGGCGGCGCGGCGATCGACTTGTCGACCGAGCCCGCGCCGGGGACGACGCCCGGGGCCGGCGGGTTCGGTTCGTCGCGCCGGCTGCAGGCCGCGGGGACGACGACGAGCGCCAGGCCGACCAGCAGGGGACGCGCGAAGGAGGCGTGCATCCCGCCCTCATAGCCAACCCGCTGCGGCGTGGCCAAGGTCGTGCGACCATGGCCCCCATGGGCGCGATCCGCGAGCACTTCGAGAAGTACTGGAACGGCGAGGTCGATCCGGACAAGTCGCCGCCGTTCGTCCCCATCCTGCAGGCCGAGGAGGTCGCCGACGGCGTGGCCTTCGTCTCGAGCTTCGCCAACGCGACGGCCGTCCGCACGGGCGAGGGGCTCGTCATCGTCGACCCGGGGAGCTTCATCCTCTACGGCCAGGTGTTCGCGGGCATCCGCAGCGTGCTCGACGCGCCGGCCCGCACCATCGTCTACACCCACGGCCACGTCGACCACTGCTTCGGCGTCGAGCAATGGGAGGAGGACGCGAAGGCCCGTGGCGCGAAGGCCCCCGAGGTCATCGCCCACGAGGACGTGCCCGCCCGCTTCGACCGTTACCTGCGCACGCGCGGCTGGAACGCCTGCATCAACGCGCGCCAGTTCCAGTCGGCGGTCGAGTGGCCGAAGGCGTTCCGCTACCCCGACCGCACGTTCCGCGACCGCCTGCGCCTCGAGCTCGCCGGCGAGCCGGTGGAGATCGTCCACGCGCGCGGCGAGACCGACGACGCGGCCTGGGTCTGGCTCCCCACGCGCAAGGTGGTGTGCACGGGCGATCTCTTCATCTGGGCCGCGCCCAACGCGGGCAACCCCCAGAAGGTGCAGCGCTACCCGCGCGAGTGGGCCGAGGCCCTGCGCCGCATCCGCGCCCTCGACGCCGAGGTGCTGTGCCCCGGCCACGGCCCGCCCATCTTCGGCGCCGACCGCGTGTCGCGCGCGCTCGACGAGACGGCCTCCCTGCTCGAGGCGCTGCACGACCAGACGGTCGCGATGATGAACCAGGGCGCCACGCTCGACGACATCCTCGGCAGCGTCCGCGCGCCCGCGCACCTGCTCGAGCGTCCCTACCTTCGCCCGCTCTACGACGAGCCCGAGTTCGTCGTGCGCAACACCTGGCGCCTCTACGGCGGCTGGTGGGACGGTAACCCGGCGAACCTGAAGCCGGCGCGCGAGGCGGAGCTGGCCGGCGAGATCGCGCTGCTCGCGGGCGGCGCCCATAGGCTCGCGGAGCGCGCCGAGGCGCTGGTGCGGGGAGGGCGGCTCGCGCTCGCCGGGCACCTCGCCGAATACGCGGTGCGCGCCGCGCCGGACGACGAGGCGGTGTGGGAGGCGCGCAGCCGCGTGAACCGCGCGCGCATGGAGGCCGAGCGGTCGCTGATGGCCCGCGGCGTGTTCCGGGCGGCCGCGGACCAGAAGAAGCCGTGAGGCAGAGGGCCCGGTGGCGTGCTAGACCAGCGCGCCTCGGCCCCCGTAGCTCAGTGGATAGAGCAGCGGTTTCCTAAACCGAAGGTCGCAGGTCCGATTCCTGCCGGGGGCGCCAGCGCGGGTGTGCGCGACCTCGCGAGTCGTCGCCTCGCCCCATGAACATGGGGATCGCGTCGGTCTCTGCTGACCTCTACCGTATAGCTCACTTGCGCTGGCGCACGGCTTGCTGGACGCGAACGAAATCGGTCCGAGAAAGCTCGGCAATGCGTGGTCCCTCGGAGTTTCTGCAGTGGGGGCGCGCCGATTGCGTGAAGGCGTGCACCGCTTGCTCCGGGAGATCCGCTCTTGCCAGAGGACGAACCAGCCGAGCCCCTGAAGACCCGCGAGAGAGAGGCCGCGCTGCTCGCCTCCATGGACAACGCGGTGGTCGTCGGGCGCCTGCTCCGCGACGCGGACGCGCGGGTGTTCGACTACTGGATCGAGGACGCGAACCCGGCCTGCGAGGCCCACCTCGGCTTCCCTCGCGAGCATGCGCGCGGGCGCCTCGGCAGCGAGGTGTTCGGCCACCGGGATCGGCTCGCCGACCTCGCGCGGGTGGTCGAGACCCGCCTGCCGTGCCGCTTCGACGGGTTCCACGACGCGCTCGGCAAGCACCTCCAGATGACCGTGTTCTCGGCGGGCGACGAGCGCGTCGCCTTCATGATCGAGGACTTCACCGCGGAGCAGCACACCCGGCGCGCGCTGGCGGAGAGCGAGGAGCGGGGTCGACTCGCGGTGTCGGCCGCGCAGCTCGGGATCTGGCGCCTCGAGCCTTCGACTCGACTGCTGTACCTCGACGAGCGGGCCCGCGCGCACGTGGGGGTCACGAAGGAGACCCTCAGCATCGAGGAGCTCTTGCAATTGAGCCACCCTGACGATCGCGCGAGGGTCGCGTTGGCCTTCACCACAGGGCTGGATCCGGCGAACGGGCGCGCGTCCGTCGACCACCGCGTCGGGGAGGGCGCCACCACGCGCTGGCTCTCGATCCGAGCGAGCGTGCGCTTCGTCGGGGGGCGCCCGGTGTCCGGCATGGCGACCAGCCAGGACATCACCGAGCGCAAGCTCGCCGAGGAGGCCCTGCGCGAGAGCGAGGAGCGTTTTCGCGGGGTGTTCGAGCACGCGGCGGTCGGCGTCGCCCTGGTCGAATCGCGGACGGGTCGGTTCGTGCGGATCAACGCGCGCTACGCCGAGATCGTCGGTCGCACGCCCGACGAGCTGGTCGGCAAGAGCTGGCGCGACATCACGGTGGCCGAAGACCTCGCGGGCGACGACCAGAGCCTCGCCGAGCTCGTCGACGGCGCCATACCTCGCTACCGGAAGGAGAAGCGCTACCGCCACAAGGACGGCCACGTGGTCTGGGTCGATCTGACCGTCTCGCGCACGTGGCAAGAGGGCCAGGCGCCGACCTTCCACGTCACCGTCGTCGAGGACATCACCGCCCGCAAGCAGGCCGAGCTCGGCCAGCGGGAGAGCGAGGATCGCTACCGCACGCTCGTCGAGAACATCGACGGCGTGGTGTTCTCGACCGACGTCGGGGGCCTGGTCACCTTCGCGAGCCGCACCGTCACCCGCTACGGGTGGACCCCCGAGGCGCTGGTCGGCAAGCCCCTCGATCCCCTCATCCACCCCGAGGATCTGGCGCGCCTCAAGCAGAGCCGCGCCGAGCGCATGGCGGGCGCGCCGCCCGGCCCCTTCGACTTCCGCATCCTCGACGCCAGTGGTCACGTCCACCACGTGCGCTCGATGACGCGTCCGCTCGTGCTGCAGGGCCACGTCGTCGGACTGACCGGAGTCCTCGTCGACGTCACCCATCAGCGCGACACCGAGGAGCAGCTGCGCTTCGCCCAGAAGATGGAGGCCATCGGTCGGCTCGCCGGCGGCGTCGCGCACGACTTCAACAACCTCCTCAGCGTCATCGGCATGTACACCGATCTCGCCATGGAGCAGGTCTCGCCGGCCGAGCCCCTGCGCGAAGACCTCGAGGAAATCCGGCGCGCGGGGCTCCGGGCCCAGGCGCTGACGAGGCAGCTGCTCGCCTTCAGCCGGCGCCAGATCCTCAAGCCGCAGCCCCTCGACCTGAACGCGTTGATCGGCGGCGTCGAGAAGATGCTGATGCGGGTGATCGGCGAGGACGTGGAGCTCACGTTCGAGCCCGGGCCGCTGCTCGGTCGCACCATGGCCGACCCCGGGCAGATCGAGCAGGTGCTGATGAACCTGGTCATCAACTCCCGCGATGCGATGCCGGACGGCGGGCGCATCCGCCTCGAGACCTCGAGCCTGCGTGTCGATGGCAGGAACCCCGGCGAGGTCGCCCTCGCGCCAGGGGACTACGTCTCGTTCTCGGTCAGCGACACCGGCATCGGCATGGACGAGGCCACCCGCGCGCGCATCTTCGAGCCGTTCTTCACGACCAAGCCCGCGGGCAAGGGCACCGGGCTCGGACTCGCGATGGTCTACGGCATCGTCCAGCAGAGCGG
>JAEUKC010000136.1:0-16947 GCA_016794445.1 Myxococcales bacterium | reverse complement strand
GCCCGGCGGCTGCGCGTGCACGACGATGCGCACGTCGGCGCGATCGATGCCCATGCCGAAGGCGTTGGTGGCGGTGACCACGGGGAGCTTGCCGCTCGCGACGCGCGCGTTCACGTCGGCGCGCACGTCGCCGTCGAGGCCCGCGTGGTAGGCCGCCACGTCGAAGCCCTTGTCCCTGAGGTGGCCCGCGTACTGCTCGGTGGCCTTGCGCGTGGCGCAGTACACGATGCCCGCGCCCTTCGGGGCTCGCGCGGTGCCGAGCGTGCGCAGGAGCGCGTCCTCGACGGCGCGGCGCGCCTCCTTCGGGCCCTCGACGTGGCGCGCCTCGAGGTGGAGGTTCTCGCGGGCGAACCCGCGGACGACGACGTGTGGGTCGCGCAGTCCGAGCCGGGCGACGATCTCCTCGCGCACGCGCGGCGTGGCGGTGGCGGTGCACGCGAGGATGCGGCGGGGCGCGAGGCGCGTGAGGACGTCGCCGAGGCGCAGGTAGTCGGGGCGGAAGTCGTGGCCCCACTGCGCGATGCAGTGCGCCTCGTCGACTGCGACCATCTCGACGCGGCACGCGCGGAGGAAATCGACGAACCAGTCGGAGGCGAGCCGCTCGGGCGCGCAGTAGAGGAGCTCGTAGTGGCCGGCTCGCGCGTCGCGCTCGCGCTGGCGGCGCAGCTCCGGGTCGACCGTGGAGGCGAGGAACGACGCGCGGATGCCGCGCGCGGTGAGGCCGCGGACCTGGTCCTCCATCAGCGCGACGAGCGGCGAGATGACCACGGTGAGGCCGGGCAGCATCACCGCGGGGAGCTGGTAGGTGAGGGACTTGCCGCCGCCGGTCGGCGCGACCACGAGCACCTGGCCGGGGGAGCCGAGCAGGGCGTCGATGGCCTCGCGCTGCCAGGGGCGGAAGCTGTCGAGGCCGAAGCGCTTCTGCAGCACCTCGTCCATCGAGGCCCCCTCGACCTCGGCGGGCGCTTCCTCGGGCATCATCATCGGTGCGTTCTCTACCACGAGCATGATGCCGTGGGTCGGCGTGAGCCGCCGCGGAGTTGCGTCAGGCCGACAGCGGCCAGGGCAGGTGGCCCGCGACCCGCGAAATCGAGCGCATCGCGGCGCGCACGGCCGGCACCGTCCAGCGGTCGCGCGGGTCGTGGCGCAGGGTGTGCTGGAGGAGCTCGGTGAGCGGGCGCACGTGCGACACGCGCTCGAGCCCCTCGGGGTTGCCGTCGTGCACGAGGTGCTTGCTCACGATCGACATGGTGGTCGGGCCGTCGAACAGGGTCTGTCCGGTGAGCACCTCGTAGGCCACGGCCCCGAAGGCGTAGACGTCGGCCGGCAGCGGCGAGGGCTCGCTCAGATCCTCGGGGGTGACCCCCCAGATCTCCGGCGCGCCGTAGTTGCCAGTCGCGCACCCCGGCCGGAGCACGCGGCCCGCGAGCCCGAAGTCCACGAGGCACGGGGTCTGCCCCTGGCGCAGCACCACGTTGCTCGGCTTGAGATCGAGGTGGGCGATCGCGTGGCGGTGCATGGTCTCGAGGCCGGAGAGCACGCCGTCGAGGAACGCGAACGCGCGACCGCAGGTGAGGCCCTGCTGCCCGGCGCCACCGCCCTCGACGAACCGCTCGAGCGTGGGGCCCTCGATGAGCTCCATCACGAGGATCGGCTTCGGGCGCGCGGCGAGGTCGAAGGTGACGAAGCGCGCGAGGTTCTGGTCGGCGGGCAGGCCGAGCAGCGCCGACGCCTCGGCGCGGAAGAACGCGAGGAACTGCTCCTCGGAGAGCGCGGCCGCGGCGCTGCCGTCGTAGTCGGGGACCTTGAGCGCGAAGGTCTCCGCGGTCGGGTCGTGGCGCTCCTCGGTGCGCTTGGCGACGAACACCGAGCTCGCCGCGCCGGACCCGAGCGGACGCACGATGTAGAACCCGCCGAGCGTGCGGCGAGAGCCGAGCCACCCGGGGAGCTGTTCCGCCGCGCTCACGAGCTGGATCGGCGCGACGCCTTCCTCGCTCCCGAGGTCGAACGGGCGCTGGACGATGTCGTCGAGGACGTCGGCCACGATGCGCACGAGGGGTGGTGGCAGCATGCGACGCAGCTCGGCGACGAACTCGGAGGCGGCCGCCTCGGCGTCCTTGGGTGCGGGTTCGGCGAGGCGCGAGAGCAGCGCCGAGAGCTTGCCCGCGGCGGCGGTGACGACCGACGACGACGGCGCCTCGTCGGCCCCGAGCACGCGGAGGCGCGCGCCGGCCTCGATCTGCGCGTAGGAGTGCGCCGCGGTGGGCAGCGCCTCGATCGCGTCGTTGGCGAGCTGGGGGATGTGGGAGCGCGCGTCGATGCCGTCGAGCTTCTCGAGCGCGCGGGCGAAGCGCACGAGCACCGCGCGCAGCGCCTCGCCACGACCGGTGCCGTCGTCGCCGATGGCCGCGGCGATGTCGAGCACGGCGTCGATGCGGTGGTGCATCGGCGACGAGAGCGGCTCGTCCTCGTCGTCGTCCTCCGGCAGCCCCGACGGGCGCGAGAGGCGCTCGCCCGGGAGCGGCAGGGCCTCCTCGGCCGACGACGCGCGGGTGAAGCGCGCCCACGCCGAGAGCGCGGCCTCGACGTCGGGCTGCATGCTGGCCTCGGCGAGGGTGATGACGTCGCTCGTGCCGTCGAGCCGGCCCGCGCACACCATCATCACGTCGACCGGGTCGCACGCGCCCTCGCGGACGAGCGCGTCGAGCACGCGCGCGAGCGTGGCGCAGAGCGTGCGGTGGAGCGGCGACCGGCCCTCGGCGACGAGGCGGGCGAGCAGCGTGGTCGCGGCCTCGATGCGGCGCGCGTGCAGCTGCTCGGCGCGCGCGTCGTCGTCGGACTCGAGGTCTTCGGCGTCGAGCAGGTGGAGCAGGGCGCGCAGTCGACGGCCGCTGCTCGCGCGCGCGGTCTTGGTGGCCGCGGGGGTGCCCTGCTCACGCGCGAGGAGCCAGCGACCGAGACGGTCTTGCAGATCGACCAGGCCGGTGGTCGGGCTGCCGCGCTCGGCGTCGCGCACGCCCACCGTGAGCAGATCGGACAGGGTGGGCTCCTCGACGATGCCCTGGTCGAGGTCGCGGAGCAGCAGGACGGCGGTGCGCTGCGCGAGGCCCGTGCTCGCCTCACCGAGCCCCTCGAGCGTGGAGAGGGCGGCCTTGGCGGCCTCGAGCGCCTCGAGCGCGGCCGCGTGCGCCTCGCGCGCGCCCTGATCGACGAACAGCTGCAGCGCGCGCTGGACCGCTTCGCGCACCGAGACGTCGGGCTCCTGCTCGGGCTCGAGATCGCGCGCGAGGGCGCGGGTGAGCACCTGCTCGTCCGGATCCTCGAGACCCTGAGCGAGGGTGTCGCTGAGCACCGCGCGCGCCGTGAGGATCGCGCGCTTGCCCGCGTCGCCGGTGACCTCGCGGGCGATCTGCGCAATGCCCTCGGCGGTGCGGCGCGGGTCGGCGTCGACCATCGCGTCGAGCAGCTCCTCGGCGGCCTCGGGCTCGAGGTCGAGCGCGCGCGGGAGGCCGAGGGCCATGGTGCTGATGATGCCCGGATCGTGCTGGACGATCGGCCCGCGCAGGAGATCGCGCGCGCGAGACAGGGCCTTGTCGGGCGCGGTGGCGATGGCGGTCACGAGCGAGACCGCGCCACGGCGCCACTCGGTCGGGGTGAGGCGCGGGTGGAGGGCGTCGATCGTGGCCTTGAAGTGGGTGGTGGCGACGCCGGCGAGGAGGCCGCGCGCGACGGCCGCGTGGCGCCACACGAGCGGCTCGCGGTCGGCGAGCAGGCGCGCGAACGGGCGCGCGATGGCCTCGGTGCCGAACACCCGGGCGGCGAACTCGTCGCCCGAGAGCGCGCGACGCGCCGCGATCATGGCCGCGCGCTCGATCATGCGCGCGGCGAGGCGCCGGGCGGGCAGGGGGCCGGTGGAGCGCGCGCCGATCCACTCCCGGGCGAGCTCGCGGCGGGTGACGAACGCGTAGGCGAGGGGCCCCGCGTTCACCGACCACGGCGGCGCGCTGAACACGAGCGACACGCGCGCGCGGAACGCAGCGCCGAACGGCCCCTTGCGCGTGCTGCGCACCATGCGCGTCGCGATGGTGGCGAAGGTCTCCGCGGTGCCCGCGTGCAGGCGCAAGAGCACACGGCGGCCCAGGTCGCGCTGCTCGGGCCCGCTCGGCAGCGCGGTGCCGAGCTCGTACAACGCGACGCCGACGCCCGCCGGCGACAGCCAGTCGAGGTCCTCGAAGAACTGGTTGTCCAGCGCGGTGCGCACGGCCGCGAGGATCTGATCAGGCGGCACGCCCTCGAGCGGAGAAGGCCCGCTCGCGGAGGCGCTGCGGGCGAGGGTGGCGAGCCCCTGGCGGAACGCGGTGCGACGCTGGGTCGCGTCGCGCAACGTGGGCAGCGACAGGAGTCCGTCGAGATCGTGGGCTCGGGCGCGCAACGAGGTAGGATGGTACCCGATCTTCGATGCAGAACGATGGCTCCGTTCCTCTCACGCTGGCCGCGGTCCTGGAGACGCTGCGCATCACGCTGCCGACCCTCGCCGACGCCGGTCGTGGGCGGCTGACCCGGGCGGGGTGCGACGCGCGGCTTGCCGACTGGTCGGCGCGGGTGGTCGGCCACGCCGGGATCGACCTCCGCGTGCACGGCCTGCCGTCGGCTTCGGACGAGACCTTCGTGCTCATGTCGAACCACCAGTCGCACTTCGACATCCCGTGCCTCTACCGGGCGTTTTGCCCGCGATCGCTGCGGATGGTGGCGAAGACCGAGCTGTTCCGCATCCCGCTGTTCGGCCGCGCGATGCACGCCGCGGAGTTCATCGAGGTCGACCGCAAGGACCGGGCGCAGGCGCGCGCCAGCCTCGCGCGCGCGGGGGAGCGGCTCCGCTCCGGGGTCAACGTGTGGATCGCGCCCGAGGGCACGCGCAGCGAGACGGGGGAGCTCGGGCCCTTCAAGAAGGGCGGGTTCGTGCTGGCCGAGGGGGTCGGGGTCCGCATCCTCCCCGTCACCGTGGCGGGCACGAGGCGCGTCTTGCCGGTGCACGCGAAGGGGGTCCACTTCGGCCAGCGCGTCGACGTCACCTTTCATCCACCCGTCGATCCGCGCGGGGCTTCGCGCGATGTCGTGATGGAAGACGTCCGCCGCGCGATCGCCTCGGCCCTCCCATGACGAAGCCGCTCTCTCTCATCGGCATGTCCGGCGTGGGCAAGAGCTTCTGGGCCAAGCGCCTCGAGGCCGACGGCTGGGTGCGCCGCGACTGCGACGGCGAGATCGCGGCGGCGCTCGGCACGCTCGTGCGCCCCGAACCGGGCGAAGAACCCGTGCACGCCCTCGGCCGGTGGATGGGGATGCCGTGGCACGAGGGCTACGCGGCGCGCGAGGCCGAATACCTGGCTCTCGAGGAGCGCGTCACGCGTACCGCGCTCGCCGAGCTGCCCGCCCGCGGCGTGCTCGACACCACCGGCAGCGTGATCTACCTGTCCGCGCCGCTGCTCGCCGCGCTGCGCGCCCGCACGCGGGTGGTCTACCTCCGCACGCCGGCGGAGCGCTGCGCGGCGATGCTGCGGCTCTACCTCGAGGAGCCGAAGCCCGTCGTCTGGGGTGGTGCGTTCGCGGCGGGCGACGAAGCGCCCGAGGCGGCGCTGCCGCGCTGCTACGAGGAGCTCTTGCGGATCCGCGACGCGCGGTACGCGGCGCTGGCCCACGTGGTGATCGACGCGCCCGATCTCGCGGGGTTCGACCTCGCGCAGTTCCTTGCGCGAATGCCCCCGGGCTGACCCCGGGGACACTCGTCGAGACTCACTTCACGAGGTCGATCGCGCTGCGCGGGGCGAGCCGCGAGTCGTCGGTCGAGCCGGTGGCGATGAAGATGTAGACGACGCCGGTGATCGACTTGAACTTGTCGCCGACCGCGGCCGGGAAAGGCGAGGCGCCGAGGTCGGCGGCGAGGAAGCTCGAGACCTGCAGCTTGTTGGTGTCGGTCGCCGAGGTGGCGCAGAGGAACAGCTCGCCGGCCGTGGCGGTGACCGCCTCGACGTTGTTCACCGTGACCAGCATCGATTGCAGCTGCTTGGCCTTGGGGCCACCGGTCATGATGTCCGCCGGGAGCACGGTGATCGGCGTGGGCACCGTGGCCGTGCCGGTCTTGGTCACGGTCGGGCCGCTCAGCTGCTCGAGGCCGCGGAACGTGGCGAAGGTGCCGGTGACCTTGACCTCGTCGCCGATGGCGACGGTCGGGACCGCGCTGCCGACGAAGACGTAGATGCCGCCCCAGACGGTGGCGGTCGTGTCCTGCACGACGAACGCGTGGTTGGTGCCCGCGGTCTTCACGGCGGTGACGACGACCTTCTCGATGGTGACCGACGCGCCGCTCGCGGGGCGCTTGGTCGAGGCCGGGTCACGGATCTCGGGGATCGTGAGCGCGGTGGGCGGCGGGGGCGGCGGGGGCCCGACGAGCGGGCACGCGTCGCTGCCGTCGGCCTTCTTGCAGGGCGTCGGATCGCAGACGTCGCCCTTGCCGTCGCCGTTCGCGTCGTCCTGCGCCGTCGTGTTGTCGAACGGCGGGTTGTAGATCTTGGGGCAGTTGTCCTTGTCGTTGGGCACGCCGTCGCCGTCGTCGTCGCCCGCGACGGGCTTGCCGCTCACGGCGGGGATGGTGCCGCCACCCGCCGCGCGGCGGGGGATGGCCTCGTGCCCGAACGAGCAGCGATCGAGCTCCGGGGTCTCCTCGCAGCGGAAGAGCGGGAACAGCTGGTAGGCGTAGCAGTAGCCCGCCGGCGTCGCGCCCGTGCACTTGGTGTCGGCGGTCTTGGCCGCGTCGAGGGCCGTCTTGATCGTCGCGATGTCCTCGAGGCCCTTCGCGCAGACGTTCTTGGCCGCGCCGCACACGCCGGTCTTGCCGTCGGGCGAGACGCCGTCGGGGACCGCGGTGCAGGTGCCGCCTCCGAGGACCGCGCCGGTGGTGGCCTCCGGGTCGCCGTACAGGGCCTTGCCGGCCACGGTGACGAGGCGGATCTCCCTGGCCTTGGCCTCGAGGAGCGCGCGATAGGGCTTGGTGCGGTCACCCGCGACGACCATGAGGTCGGCCCAGTAGCCCTTCTCGATCTTGCCGACCTGGTCGCCGAGGTTCATCGCCGCGGCGGCGTTGGTGGTGGACATCTCGACGATGTCGCGGTCGGTGAAGGTGTTGTCGTAGTAGGTGCGGTTGAGGCTGGCCGCGCACTGCATCTCGCCGATCGGGTTCATGCTGCCCGATGGGGTCCAGTCGACGCCGAGCGCGATGGTGATGCCGAGGCGCTTGGCGGTGGTGACGCTCGCGGTGGCGCCGTACAGATCGATGTTGCTGCGCGGCGACCAGATCAGCTTGGCCTTGTTCTTGGCCATGTACTGGAGCTGCGCCGACGAGCACGCGGTGCAGTGGATGACGCCGGTCTTCTCGCCGACGATGCTCTGCTTGACGGCCTCGTCGAACTCGGCGCGCGCGTTGGCGTCGATGCCCTCGCCGATGTGGGGGAGGAACGCCTTGTAGTCGGCCGCCTTCATGCGCGAGACGATCGGCGTGAGGTGCGCCGTGGTGGCGGGGCCGTCGACCGCGCCGTCGGCGTCCTTGACCACGATCGTGTCGATGTCGGGATCGACGAACGCGCCGGTGAGGCCCGAGAGCGCCGCCGTCGAGCTGTCGAAGTTGCGCAGCCACCCGCCGATCCCGCTGTCGCCGAGGAGGGCGCCAGCCGTGCCCGACATGCCGGTGCCGCCCGCGAACGCGATGCGCATCTCGGCGTAGCGCTGCACGAGGATCTGGTTGGCCTTGTTGGTCGAGCCGAACGGCTTGTGGGGGATCTTGAAGTCGTCGTAGAGCCGCTCGTGGTTGCGCCACGTGTTGCGGTTGTCGTAGTGCTTCGCGTGCTGGAAGACCGGCATGTGGTTGTAGTCCGCATGCTGGTGGGGATCGATGATGCCCGGGTAGATCACGCCGTTGGCGCACACCACCTGAGCGCCGGCCGCCTCGGGCGCCGTGCTGCAGTCCTCGCCCGCGCAGACGATCTTGCCCGTCTCGCTCGAGAACAGCACCTCGCCGTCGCAGGTGACCGTGGAGGGCGACACGATGGTGCCCTTGAGGCGCACGAACTTGGTCGTGCCCGCGTCGGCGGTGCACGGCTTGAACGTCGCCGGACACGTCTCGGTCGGCGGGGGCGGCGGCGTGTCGGTGCCCGTGTCGGTGCCCGTGTCGCTGCTGTCCGTCGGCGCGTCGGTGACGTCGCTCGTCGACGAATCCTTCACACCGGAGTCGGGCTGGGCTTCCGGGCCGTCGTCCGAGCAACCGGCCGACGAGGCCAGCGGGACGAGGGCGAGGAGCGCGAGGGGTAGGTACTTTCTCATGAGGGCGCGGAGTGTAGCGCGTGGCTCTCCACGTGCAGCTCCCACGCATATTTTTCCGGCCTGTCACGCGTAGCGCACACGACGCGCCTCGCGTCGCCATCGGTGCTGCGACCGGACCTCAGACGTGGAGGTCAGCCGTGCGCTGGCCGACGTGGACGTGGGTCACGCCAGACTCGTCGCGGGTCCACACCTGCAGGCCCCGGCTCGTCTGCACGCGTACGAGTCCGTCGTCATACTCGCGGACCAGCACCCACGCGCCGTCGGGCAGCGTCCAGATGCGGTGGAACCCGCGGTCTTCACCGAGGGGGTTCTCGACACAGGACTCGAACTGGGCATGGAGGACTACGCTCACGTCGAGAGCTACGGCCGAAGCCGCCAGGCGGTTTAGCCCCCTCGGTCGAGAACGCTCGTTCCACTCTTTCTTTGTCGCTCCCGGACCGTCCCCGTCCGGTCCTCCGCTCCAGCAGGGGGTGGTGAATGGCGGGATTCTGTGTTCGTCTGACGCAGGACATGCCGAACCGCGTGGGGGCCCTCGTGTCGTCTCACCTTGGGAAACGGGAGCGGAGGACCGGACAGGGACGGTCCGGGAGCGACCTCGGGAAATGGTTCGGCGTCGCGGGGGTCGTGGTGCTCGGGAGCGCCGGTGGCGCTTGCATCCCCGTCTACGAGAACGTTCGCGCAATCCGTGCGTACGCCCACGAGGACGTCAGCCTCAAGGTCTCGCTCGACCGCATCGAGGACATCGCGCGCACGCTCGACCTCGTCGACCGGATCCTCGTCTCCACGGGGTACACCCCGGGCGATCAGTGGGTGCGCCGCATCCCGCTCACCGACCCGGACTACCGCCGCATCAAGGACGACATCAAGACCGAGAACCCCTACAAGTTCGGCGAGTTCGAGGTGCCGGTCCTCAAGTGTTACCGGCGCCACATCGAGAACGTCCTCGAGGAGTACAAGCCGCCGCCCGAGAAGCCGATGTACCCGTCGATCTTCGACGCGGTCGCCGGGTTCTCGGGTCGCACCCCCGATCTCAAGAAGCACTGGGACGCGCACCGCGACGCCAACACCCTTTTCTCCGAGGCGTTCGAGGCCGAGAAGCAGCTCGAGGACGAGCTCGCGGGCCAGCCCGAGGCTGTGCGCAAGGCGCGGGCGGGGGAGCTCGCCGAGCGGCGCAACAAGCGGATCGCGGCCGAGAACCAGGTCGCCGGAGCCAAGGCCGCGCTGCAGCAGGACGCGGCGCTCCTGGCCGCCGACGCCAAGCTGAGCGACCCACAGAAGAGCCAGATCGCGCGCGATGCGCTGGGCGTGATCTCGGTCGCCTTCCGGGTCGAGCTCGAGGCGCTGGCGCTGCTGCCCATCGTCGTCATCCAGACCATCCGCGCGCTGCCGGGCGCGCCGAAGGAGCTCGTCACCAAGCCCACGCTGAAGATGGTGCGGCAGGTCTACCAGCTGCCCTCGTTCCTGTCCGGGCTCAAGGAGCGCTTCATCCGGCAGGTCTCCGTGCTCGAGGGCATGACCAACGTGCTCGCCAAGGCGAGCGGCGTCGACCCGGACAAGACCGCGGGCTTCATGCTCCGCGAGTCGGTCGTCGATCAGATCGTGGGCATCACGCTCGACTCGCTGCGCATCGACCTCAAGGCGGGCGGCGAGATGTTCATCTTCAGCTCGATCCCCACCTCGACCACGCAGACGACCAAGAACGACAACGACGGCACGAGCGAGACCCTCGACTACACGGGGCGCAAGTTCAAGCTCGACTACCGCGTGAAGCCGATCATCCTCGCGCAGGCGAGCTTCGCGATCGTGCTCGACTGGATCCGGCTGCAGGGCGTGGCCGCGCTCAACTTCGGGTACGCGACCGACCGCGCGTACCGGTCGGGCGGCACCATCGAGCAGTCCTCCCTGGCGACGCAGCTCGGCATCCGCGGGTGGGCGAGCGACGTGTTCGACTTCGGCCTCGGCTTCCTCGGCATCCGATCGAGCGCCAAGATCGCCAAGTTCACGAGCGGCGAGGTGCGCAAGGTGGGGGCGGTCGACGGCGCGATCAACTCGATCGCCCCGCTGCAGATCGAGATGACCCAGATCGACGTGGGCTACGACGTCCTCTTCGCCGTCGGCGACGCCACCATGAAGGCGTACATGGAGGAGCTGGTCGTCGGCGTCCGCTACTACCGCTACGAGCTCCCGCGCATCGTCTACGAGCTCAAGAACACCTCGACGGACCCGAAGAACAAGTACTTCTCGTTCAACCGCGAGAGCCCCCCGCAGGCCGTCGACGCGCGGTACCTGCTGGCCGGCCTCTCGATGCGGTTCGGGCAGGGCGAGGCGCCGCTGTTCTCGCCGTGGCTCGACGTGGCGATCTACGGCGGCGCGGGGCCCACCTCGTTCTACTTCCTCAACGACCAGGCGGGGCCCGACGTGGCGAGCAACCGGCAGGAGATCAAGCAGATCGCGCTCTCGTTCAACGGCACCCTCGCTGGCGGCATCCGCTGGCGCCTGCTGCCGCGCGGCAGCCGGCTCCGCCTCGACCTGCGCGCCATGTACCGCGCGGACTTCATCTACACCAACATCCACCGCAACTCGGCGGACCTGCGCACCGACTACGGCAGCATCGACGTGTTCCACGGCCCCACGCTCGCCATCCGCGGCGCCCTCTGATCCGACGGTCGCCGCGGCCGGCCGTCGCAACGGCGTTGAATCCTTGCTAGGGAGCGCGCCGTGAGTTTCGTCGAGCAGTACCGGAAGTCGCTCAAGCCCCTCGACATCGAGGAGCCGATCGACGTCTGGGTGCAGCGGCCGGTCGGGTTCGTCATCGCCAAGCTCGCGTACCCGACCCCGCTCACCCCGAACCAGATCACGATCCTCTCGATCATCTTCGGCCTGGTGGCCGGGTTCTTCTACGTGAAGCCCGTGCCCCACCACCTCGTGTGGGCCGGCCTGTGCGTGTTCCTCTCGGCGGCGTTCGACTGCGCCGACGGCGCGCTCGCCCGCATGCGCAAGAGCTCGAGCGCCCTCGGCCGCATGCTCGACGGCGTGGCCGATCTCACCACCACCATCGCCGCGGTGGGCGGCAGCACCTACGTGATGGCGACGCGGCACACCCAGCCCTGGTGGCACGCCGCGATCGTGGTCGCGCTCTGCCTGCTCACGGTGTGGACCAACGCCTTCCACTCGGGCGGCTACGACTACTACAAGAGCATGTTCCTCCGCATGACCATCGAGGGGAACAAGGAGGGTGAGGACATCGACGTCGCCCTCGCCCGCTACGAGGAGGGCAAGCGCGCGGGCATGAGCTTCGGCGTCCGCTTCGTGTGGTGGATCTACCTGTTCTACACCAAGGGGCAGATCGACTTCCTGCGCTGGTTCGACCCGTGCGCGCCGCGCAAGCTCGAGAGCCTCCCCGCGTGGAACAAGGAGCAGGCCGAGCGCTACCGCGCGATCCAGCTCCCCTGCATGGCCCTCTGGCGCAACTGGTTCGGCTTCGGCTCGCTGGTGTTCGGCCTCGCGGTGTTCACCGCCATCGACCAGATCGCCATCTTCATGATGCTGCGGCTGTTCCTCTACAACGGGATCTTCTTCCTCATCCTCTTGCCGAAGCAGCGCGCCGCGTCGCGCGAGCTGTTCGGCGAGCCGGCCGCCGCCTAGTGGTGGTACGGCTCGCCCTTGCGGATGGTCATCGCGCGGTAGAGCTGTTCGACGAGCACGAGGCGCGCGAGCCGGTGGGGCAGGGTCATGCGCGAGAGCGAGAGGCGCTCGTGCGCGCTGCGGGCGATCTCGTCGGGGATGCCGTCGGCGCCGCCGATGACGAACACCAGATCCTGGCCGGCGCTGGCCTGCGTCTCGATCCACGCGGCGAGCTCCTCGCTCGAGCGTTGCTTGCCGTCGATGGTGAGGGCGACCACCCGCACGCGCTCGCCGATCGCCTTGCGCAGCACGCCGGTCACCTTGGGCGTCGGGCCGTCGTCGACCTCGACCGTCTCGGTCTTGGCGTAGTGTCGCAAGCGATCGAGGTAGTCGGCGACCGCCTCGCGATAGTGGGCTTCCTTGAGCTTGCCGACGGCCACGATTCGGATGCGCACCGGTCCATGATAGGGTCGTTGCTCCGCGGATGACCGGCCTCCTTGCGGCCCTCGGGCTCGTCGCCCTCAACGGCTTCTTCGTCGCCGCGGAGTTCTCGTTCGTCCGCGTGCGCCCGGCGGGGCTCGAGCGCCTCGCCAAGAAGAACGTGCCGGGGGCGCACACGGCGGTCCGGATCGCCCGGGAAATCGAGCGCTATCTGTCGGTCTCCCAGATCGGGATCACCCTCGCCTCGCTGGCCCTCGGGTGGATCGGCGAGCCCGCGTTCGAGCGCGTCGTCGACGGCGTGTTCCGGACCTTCACCGGTGGCCGACCGCTCGGGCCGACCAGCCACGCGATCGGGGCGACCCTCGCCTTCGCCACCATCACCTACCTGCACGTCCTCCTCGGCGAGCAGATGCCGAAGATGCTCGCGCTGCACAAGTCGGAGGAGGTCGCCTGCTTCCTCTCGCGGCCGTTCCGCATCACCTTCCTCTTGCTCTCGCCGGTGCGCTTCGTCATCGAGGGGGCCACGCGCTTCTTGCTCCGTGGGCTAGGCCTCGGGGGCAAGCTGCCGAGCGAGGGCGAGCTCTCCGAGGAGGAGCTCACAGGCGTCATCGCCGCCACCCTCGCCCACGGGCCGCGCGCCGAGGACAAGCGCGAGCTGCTCGAGCGCGTGGTGCGGTTCGCCTCGCAGAAGGCGCGCAACGTGATGGTGCCTCGCGTGGACATGGCCGCCATCGCCATCAACGCGCGGCCCGACGAGGCGCTCGCGTACCTGCGTACCCACGAGTACTCGCGCCTCGTGCTCATCGAGCGCGACGACATCGATCGCCCGGTGGGCTACCTCTATGCCAAGGATCTGCTGCTGGACCCGAAGGCCCTCATGCTGCCCGACATCGCGCCCTTGCGCCGCGACGTCCTGTTCGTGCCCGAGGCGTCGTCGCTCATCGACGTGCTCCGCCAGATGCAGCAGAGCAACACGCTGTTCGCCATCGTCGTCGACGAGTACGGCGGCACCTCGGGCCTGCTCACGATGGAGGACCTGCTCGAGGAGATCGTCGGCGAGATCCGCGACGAGGCCGACGAGGACGAGACCCCGCGTGTGCGCGAGGCCCACAACGCGCCGGGCGCCTGGGACGTGGACCCCGACGTGCTGCTCGACGAGCTGCGGGGCCTCGGCGTCGATCCCGAGGAGGGCACCGGCCGCGAGCCGCTCGCGGCGCACGTGGTCAAGCTGCTCGGGCGCATCCCGCGCAAGGGCGACCGCGTGCGACTCGGGCCGTTCGACGCGGAGATCCGCGCCATCCGTCGCCGCCGCGTGGTACGGCTCCGCCTCTACCCGCACGCGCCGACCATGCGGCCCGCGCCGGCGGTGCAGATCACCCAGCTCGACTACGACACCGACGCCGACATGTCTTCGCCGAACATCCAGGGGCCCAGTGGGGTCGCCTCGACCGAGACGAAGGAGCGCAAGGTGCCCTGATGAGACGACTCGCGCGCGTCGCGCCGTGGATCGCCCTCGTCGTCACCGTGATCGCCGCGTTGCTCGTCCCGCGGCTGCGGCTGTCGGGCAGCCTGTCACGCCTGTTCCCGGACGACCCGGCGGCGGTCGCGCTCGGGCGCTACGTCGACGCCTTCGGCGGCGGCGACGTGACGATCCTGCTCGTGCAGGCCGACGACCCGGTCCGCGCCGAGGCGGCCGCCGAGGCGCTCGCCAAGGCTGTGGTGGGGCGCCCCGGCATCCGCACCGCCGTGACCCACGTGCGGCCCCCGCGCGCCGAGGGCGAGGCGCCCGACCCCACGCTGCTGTTCGCGTTCGCGGACGACGCCGAGCAGAGAGAGCTCGCGCAGATCCTCGGTGAGGGCATGAAGGGTCGTCTCGAGGACACCCGCGCGATGCTGCTCATGCCGGGCTCCGGCGAGGTGGCCGAGCTCGTGAAGCACGACCCGCTGCGGCTCCTGCAGGTGGCCCGCGCGCGGGCGCGATCGATCGCGGCCACGGCGTCCACCGACGAGTCCGGGGCGCTCGCGGCCGACGGCGGCAAGGCGCGGTTCGTCCTCGTGAGCACGCGGGGTTCGGCGCTCGACTCGACGGAGGCGCGGCGCGTGGTCGACTCGCTCGAGGCGGCGATCGCAGAGGTCTCGCCGGGACACCCCGGTGTGCGCGCGCGCATCGCGGGCGGCGCGGCGATCGCGCGCGACGTCGAGCGCATGATCCGGCGCGATCTCTACCTCTCGAGCGCGATCAGCACGGTGCTCGTCGCGATCGCCTTCGTGCTCACCTTCCGCCGCACGCGAGCCCTCCTGGCCATCGGCCCGCCGCTCCTCATCGGCACCCTCTGGACCACGGCGGTCGCCGCGCTCCTGCCCGGCGGCATCACCGCGATCGCGATGGGCTTCGCCTCGGTGGTCATCGGCGTCGGCCTCGACACGGGCGTGCACGTGTACGCGGCGGTGGAGCGGGCACGCCGCGAGCAGCCGGACGCCACCGACGAGGAGATCGCCCTCGCGGCGACCCGCGCGGTGTGGCGGCCCACGCTGACGGCGGCGGTGGCGGCGGGGTGCGCGTTCGGCGCGCTCGCGCTCTCGCGGCTGTCGGCGCTGCGCGAGCTCGGGCTCCTCTGCGCGACCGGCGAGGTGCTGACCGCGCTCGCGATCCTCACGATGACGCCGCGGCTCGCGGCCCGCCTCGAGCGCACCCCGCACCCGGAGCGGCCGCTCGCGTTCCTGGTGCGGCTCGGTGAGGCGATCGTGGGTCGCGGGGGTCGCGTCGTGGCCTTCGGTGTCGTCGCCATCGTCGTCGCGTTGATCGTCGTGGGTCCACCGAAGCCGGGCGGCGCCATCGTCGCGGTCAAGCCGCGGAACCTGCCGTCGCTCGCGGCGCAGGAGGACGCGATCCGCCTGACCGCGCACGAGAAGGACGAGGTGCAGCTCACCGTGATCCAGTCGGGCCCCGACGAGCAGGCCGTGCTCGCGCGCGCGGAGAAGCTCGCGGTGGGGCTCGCCGGCAAGGGTGGGCGGACGGTGGAGTCGATCGCGCCGTGGCTGCCCTCGGAGGCCACCGTGCGGGCACGGCTCGCGGCGCGCGACGCGCTGCTCGTGGGCAAGCCGGCGGCGCTCGAGGCTGCGCTGACCGAGGTGGGGTTCGCGACCGAGCCGTTCGCGCCGGCGATCACGCACCTGAAGGAGCCCGCGGCGTTCTCGACGGCGATCGTCGCGGTCGCGCGGCTGCGTCAGGGGCCCCTCGCGCCCCTGGTCGCGCGGCACGTCGCGCGCCACCCGAAGACCGGCGAGACGCTGGTCGCGACCTACGTGCGCGGTCCGAAGCTCGATGCCGCGGCCCTCGCGACCGAGGTCGCCGCACTCGATCGCGACGCGGTGGTCACCGGGTATCCCGTGCTGGAGGGCTCGCTGCGCGCGGCGCTCACCCGCGACCTGCCGCGCGTCTCGCTGGTCGCGCTGGTGCTGGTGATCCTCGCCCTGCGCTCGGTGCTTCGCTCGGCGCGCGAGGTGCTGGTGGCGCTGATCGCGCTGCTCGTGGAGCTCGCCATCGTCGCGCTGCTCGTGCGGGCGTTCGGCGTCTCGGTGCACGTGTACGACGCGCTCGTGCTGCCGGTGCTGCTCGGGATCACCGTGGACGAGTCGATGTTCCTCCTGCACGCCATGCGCGAGGGCGACGCCCGGACCGCCCTCCACCGGGAGGGGCGCGCCATCGTGACGACCGCCTGCACCACGGCGGCGGGCTTCGTCGCCCTGCTCGGGTGCGGCTTCCCCGGGCTGCGCGACCTCGGGGCGGTCGGGGTCATCGGCACCCTCGCGGGGCTCACGGCTTCGCTCGTCGTGGTGCCGGCCGTGGCGGGGCTCTTGACGACCACACGACACGTTCCTAAGGATGCCGCCCTCTCGCCGGAGTAGCTCAGATGGTTAGAGCGGGCGTTTCATACGCGCTAGGTCGGGGGTTCGATTCCCTTCTCCGGCACCAGTAGACGGTTGTAGAACGAGAGGCGTGGCAGCCTATCGTCCAGCGCCCCAGGCATTAGCCCCGCTGGAGTCCGGCCAGTACGACGAACTCACGGCGGTGGCGCGCAGGCTGGGCGTGCCCCACCGCGGCGCCTCGACGCTCGCGTTCGACGACGAGGGCGGGCGCACCCAGATCGAGCTGTCGTTCAACAGCGGCACCGTCGACGGGTTCGCGGTGGTCGCGTTCTCGCACCCGTTCCCCGAGGTGACCCTGCGCGACGAGACCGACGTCGACCGGCGGGGCAAGGAGAAGGGGATCAACCTCGAGATCCAGCTCGGCGACCCCCAGTTCGACCCGCGGGTCTACATCGAGACGGACGCCTACGACGAGGCGGTGCGCGCGCTCCTCGCGTCGCCGTGGATCCGCTCGGCGGTGCTCGCGCTCCTGAAGCACTGCATGGCGAGCCGGGTCGAGTTCGGCCCTCGCGGGGTGTCCGTGCACGTGCACCTCGGGACGGGCTCGCCGATCCAGCCCGAGCGGGTGCTCGAGATCCTGCC
>JAEUKC010000119.1:0-30028 GCA_016794445.1 Myxococcales bacterium | reverse complement strand
TTCGTCGGCTTGACCGGGTCGTCGTAGTACCAGCCGCCGGCCGCGGTGCAGCCATCCTTGCCGGTGGGAACGTACACGAGCGTGTCCTTCTTGCCGCTGCCGCTCGTGTACTCGACGTTGACCTTGCCCGGATCGATGGTGCTGCCGTCGGGAGGGGCGGGGATCGAGAAGATGCAGGGGATCTTCTCGGCCACGGCGACGGCCGCGGTGAGCGTCTTGAACAGCGCGGTCCAGTCGGCCGTGCAGATCGAGAACTTGAGGCCGCCCGTCGCGTCGGCGAGCTTGTAGTACTGCACCCCCGGCGCCGCCGCGCCCTCCGGTGGGAAGCCGCTCGTCTGACACGCGCCGGTCGGGTTGGTGAACGTGGGCGCCACCTTCTCGGACGCGATGGCGTGGGTCTTGAACCCGTGGCCGAGCAGGCCGGCCCACTGCTTGTAGAACTCCTCGGCCGTGAGGGGCTCGCTCTCGTCGTCGGTGACCGCGATCAGGTGGGTGACGGCGAGCGGGCGCAGGAACCCCTTGTACTTGGGGAACTCTTCGATCACGGCCTTGAGCGGGTCGTGGGAGGCGACGTCGCGATCGACGAGCAGGTAGCTCGGGCTGCCGCCGAGGGGCGGCGGCACCTTCACGAACGCCGACGAGGTGATCATCACCACGTGGTAGTCGATGCCGGCCTTGGCCATCGCCGTGGAGAAGGCGTTGAGGTTGTCCTGGACGCGCTTGGCCTCGTTGTCCATCGAGCCCGAGCTGTCGACGACCCAGACGAGGTCCACCGGCGCGACGGAGGGCTCGGCCTTCTTGCTGATCGCGGCGCAGGAGCCGGTGTCGTCACCGGGCGCGCCCAGGTCGACGCCGTCGTCGGCGCCCGTGCTCCCGGAGTCCGAGACCCCGAGGTCGAGTCCTCCGTCGGAGAGCACGCGGATGTCCTCCTTGGCGGGAGAGCAACCGAACGACAGGAGGGCGACGAGAAGCCAACTGCGCGACGACATACCGGCAAGCGTACCGGGATCGCGCCGTTCGTCAGCTGTCTCGCAGGCGTGACGCTCTGCTGCGACGTGTCAAGCGCTCTTGCGGCGCGCAGGCCCCGCGATCTCGCGGAGGTCCGGGTCGACGACGCGGTTCTGATCGTCGACGAGCACCACCGTCGGCTGCCAGCCGGCCGCGTCGGTCGCGTCGACCTCGGCGAAGGTCGCGATGATGACCTTGTCCCTCGGCTCGACGAGGTGCGCGGCCGCGCCGTTGATGCAGACGATGCCCGAGTGGTCGTCGCCGCGGATGGCGTAGGTGGTGAGCCGGGTGCCACGCGTGACGTTCCACACGTGCACGGCCTCGTGCTCCAGGATCTTCGCCGCGTCCATCAGCTCGCCGCTGATGGTCACGCTGCCCTCGTAGTCGAGGTCGGCGTGGGTGACGGTCGCGCGGTGGATCTTGGACTTGAAGAGGTGCAAGCGGGTCGACATCGGGCCTCCGGTCCTGGCCGTCGGGGTCCAGGCCTGCACGGAGGTTGGGCGGGGGCCTCTGCCGGGTCAACCCCGGCGCGCTCACCCGAGGCGCTCGAGCACGGCGATCACGTGCTCGGGGGATTTTTCCGCGATCTTGCGCAGCAGGTCGGCCGACAGGAGCGCGAGGGTCGAGCCGGCCTTGGCGACCACCGTCGTGGCGGGCGAGATGGCGTGCATCGCGTCGCGGACGCCCACGAACCGGTCGACGCCCACCGTCGCGATGGGGGGCTTCTTGCCGGGCTTGCCGTCGTGCACCACGAGCTCGCCCTTGGTCACGAGGCAGGCGACCTTGGGCGTCTCGTCGGCCGCGATGATGACCGTGTCGGCGTCGACGTGCTCGATCTTCTGGATGCACCCGAGCAGCTCGTCGCGCACCAGCACCTCGAGCTGCGAGAGCGTCTCGTGCATCGAGAAGAACGAGTCGATGCCATGGAGCTGCTTGGTCGCCGCGATGCGATGCCGCAGGTCCTCGTTCTCCTTCATGAACTTCTTGAGGGACGAGGCCTCGATGGCCCACACCTCGCTCGGCCGCTCGGCGCGCAGCGTGGCGGTGCACCGCGGGTCGTCGTCGACGAGCACGCTCGACTCGCCGAGCAACCACCCCGGGAAGCAGCAGCGCACGAGGCGCGACGTCTTGCCATCGCCGTTCTGCAGCCACACGCCGACGAGGCCGCTCTTGATGACGAACACCGTGCGTGAAGGCTCGCCCTCGCGGACGAGCGCCTTGCCCTGCTCGAGCTTGTGCAGGACCTTGTGGTCGCCGAGCCAGTCCTCGTTGTCGCGGCCCACGCCGTAGAGCTGCGGGCACTCGTAGATGGTGCCGATGGGGCGCATCCGCTCGCGGCTGTCGTCGAGGAGCCTTCGGATCGGCGAGGCCTGGAAGCTCTCCGGGCCCATGATCTCGACCGAGAGCGAGGAGAGCTTCTCGAGGGTCACGAGGTCGAAGCGATCGGCGAACTCGCGCGCGGCCGCCTCGAGGTGCTGCACCGCGAGCGCGGGGTTGCCGAGCTTTCGCTCGACGACGGCCATCCACACGAGCACCGCGCCGCGGCGGTCGGGGGCCTGCAGCAGGCGCGGCATGATCAGGCGCGCCTTCTCGAGCGACTCGTTGTCCCCCTTGCCGACCAGGAGCTGCGCGCGGGCGTAGAGCGCCTTGTCGTCGAGCGCCGCGGTCGAGGGCGGGGCCTCCTCGTCCTCGTCCGCGCCGAGGTCGCCGAGGAGGCCGCTCAGCTCCGAGTCGGGGCTCGCGAACGGATCGTCGCCGACGGCGGGCGTCTCGATGGGCCTCCGGGCGGCCTCGAGGATCTTGTCGACGTCGAGCGGGTTCGCCATCGCCCCGTGCTCGTCGACCTCGAGGTCGACCACGAAGACGTCGCCCGTGGAGGCCGGGATCACCACCGAGATGAGCCAGATCCCGCCCGCCGCGCGGCGCACGAGCCGCGCGTCGCGCGCGACGACGAAGCCGCCCCACTCGGCGAACAGGTGGGTGCCGACAGCCGACAACACTTCTTCGCGCGTCACGCGGTCGAGGATAGAGCCGAGACTGGTGAAAGGACAAACTCGCTACGGAGCGGACTGGATTGGCTTTGTCGCTCCCGGACCGTCCCCGTCCGGTCCTCCGCTCCAGGCTAGGCCTTCTTGGCCTTCTTCTTCTCGGCCTTGGCCCCCCGGGCCTCGGCGCGGGCCACGGCCAGCATCTCCTCGGCGGCGCGCCGGGTCGTGTCGGTGAGCTTGGAGCCGCCCATCATGCGGGCGAGCTCCTCGACCCGCTCCTCGGTCTCGAGGCGGCGCACGACGCTGACCGTGCGGCCCTTCTGCTCGCGCTTCTCGACGTGGAAGTGCACGTCGGCGAAGGCGGCGATCTGGGGCAGGTGGGTGATGCACAGCACCTGGTGGTGGCGCGCGACCTCGGCGATCTTGCGACCGATGGCCTCGGCCACCGCGCCTCCGACGCCGGCGTCGACCTCGTCGAACACGTAGAGGCCAGCGTGCGCGTCCTTGCTCGCCAGCACCCGCTTGACCGCGAGCAGTGCGCGGGAGAGCTCGCCGCCCGAGGCGATGCGGCGCAGGGGGCGCGGGTCTTCGCCGGGGTTCGGCGCGATCAGGAGCTCGACGCGGTCGATGCCCGTGCGGCCGAGGCGCGCGCGGGTGGCGTCGGCGTCGACGACGAGACCCTCGTCACCGTCGGGCGCCGCGACGGTGGCGACCTCGACGACGATGCGCGCCTTGCCCATCGACAGGCTCGCGAGCTCCTGGGCGATGGCCTCGCCGAGGGCGGCGGCCGCCTCGCGCCTCGCCTTCGAGAGCGCGCGGGCGAGGGTGGTGGCGGTCCCGAGCAGGGCGGCGCGCTCGCGCTCGTGTTGCGCCATCTTCGAGTCGCCGGCGTCGAGCGTGGCGAGCTCCGCGGCGAGCGAGGCGCGGAACGCGAGCAGCTCGGTCGTGGTGGGGCCGTGCTTGCGCAAGAGGCGCGAGAGCTCGTAGAGGCGCTCCTCCACCTCGGACAGGCGGTTCGGATCCTGGTCGACCGACTCGGCGTAGCGGCCGAGCGCGTGCGCCACGTCGCGCAGCTCCGTGGCCGCGGACTCCACTTGCCGGACCAGCGGCGCGAGGCGCTCGTCGAGGGCGGCCGCGTGACCGAGCTCGGCGATCGTACGGCCGAGGGTGTCGAGCACGCTGCCCTCGGTGCTCTCGAGGCGGGCCTCGGCGGCGCTGGTCACCTCGGCGAGCTTGGTCCCGTGGCGGAGGCGACCGCGCTCGGCCTCGAGCGCCGACTCCTCGCCGGCCTCCGGCGCGAGCTTCTCGATCTCGGCGAGCTGGAAGCGCAGGAAGTCCTCGCGCGCGCGGAGGGTGTCGAGCCGGCTCTGCTCCTCGCGCCGCGCTCGCTCGAGCGCGCTCAGCTGCTCGACGACGGCGCCGAGGGCCTCGCGGTCGGCGTCCAGGCCCGCGTAGGCGTCGAGCAGGCCCGCGTGCGAGGCCGGGTCGCAGAGGGTCTGGCTCTCGTGCTGGGAGGCGATGTCGCACAGACCGCGCGTGAGCTCGGCGAGCAGCGCCACCGGCACGAGCCGTCCGTTGACGAAGGCCTTGGAGCGACCGGCGCTCGAGACCACGCGCCGCACGAGCAGGCGGCCCTCGTCGCCGACCTCGGCGAGCCCGGCGTCCTCGAGAGCGCGGCGCAGCGCCGGCAGCGCGCCGACGTCGAACGAGGCCTCGACCTCGGCCGACTCGCAGCCGGTGCGCACGACCTCGGGGCGGGCGCGACCCCCGAGCACGAGCGCGAGCGCGTCGACGAGGATCGACTTGCCCGCGCCGGTCTCGCCGGAGAGGACGGAGAGCCCCTTGCCGAGCTCGATCGCGAGGCCGTCGATGAGGACGAAGTCGCGGACGCGGAGCTCCTCGAGCAAGGGCGGCTCCTTCAGCGGCTCGCGGCCTCGCGGGCGCGCTGCTGGGCGACCGCGACGACCTTCACGAACAGCCCACGCAGGAACGGCGTCTCGCTCGGCCGGTCGCTGACCACGCCTGCGCGCTTGACCGCGTCGGCCACGAGCAACGCGTCGATCGCCTTCTCGAGCGAGCCCGCGGCGTGCAGCGAGAGGGCGCCGTCACGCAGGCGCGTGAAGTAGAGGCGCTTGCGGGCGTCGTCGAAGTAGGCGTCGGTCGCCTCGTCGATCGCGGTGTTGACCGCGGTGTCGATCTCCTTCTGCTGGTCGTCGGTGGGGGGCGCCTCGGGGTTGATGCCCACGATGCCCTGCACCTTCTCGTTGATCGACTCGAGCAGCGCGACGGCGACGGGATCGTCGGGCAGCCAGGAGGCGAACTCGGGCTCGTCGTGCAGGCGGAGCGAAGCGTCGAGGCGCGCCTTCGCCGCGTCGTCCGCGGGGAGCGACAGGTTGAGCGCGTCGATCGGGTGGGCCTCGCTCTTCTGGTCCGGCGTGAGGTCCCCGACGAGCAGATCGCTCGCCGCGTCCAGGCCCATCGGCAGGACCTGCTTGCCGGCGACCGACTGCGCGCGGGCGTCGGCGATGCGCGCGCGGGCCCAGGCCACCGGGACCTCCATCGGCGCGCGGCCGGCGCGGGCGAGCCACGCCTGCCAGATCTGCCGCAGGTTGCCGGCGGTCGGCGTGCCGCGCTCGAGCTTCACGATGCCGACGCGGTCCATGGTGGTGACCTCGACCACGTCGGTCGAGCCGGTGCTGTTGATCTTGGCGATCCACCAGATCTGCGCGCCGCGGCCGTCGGGGAACAGCGCGCGGGCCTCGACCGACGCCTTGGGCGCGCCGATGGCCTGCGTCACGTGACCGACTTCGGGGATCGCGATCCCGCGCGACTTGAGGATGCCGAGTCCACGCCGCGCGGCCTTGCGCAGGGCGGCGGGGGCCTCGTCGACGCGCGCGACGGCGGCGACCGCGCCCGCGTTCTTGGCGTCGATCCAGGCCGTCACGAGCGCCTCCTGGTCGGCGGCGGAGAGCGCCGCGGCGAGCGACAGCGCGTTCTCGGCCGGTGCGGCGACGAGCGAGGCATCGAGGGTGGTGACGGCGGCGGATTTCTTGGACATGGGCTCCTCGGATCAGGCGAGCGCGACAAGGTCGATCTCGACCTTCGCGCCACGGGGCAGGGCGGCGACCTGCACGGTCGCGCGAGCGGGCGGCGCGCTCGGGAAGCGCTCGCCGTAGATGGCGTTGACCTTGGCGAAGTCGCCGAGGTCGATGAGGTAGATGGTGGCGCGGACGACGTTCTCGAAGGAGGTGCCGGCGGCGGCGAGCACCGCGGCGAGGTTCTCCATCACCCGCCGCGTCTGCACCTCGATGTCGCCCTCGACGAGCTGACCCGTCGCGGGATCGAGCGGAATCTGGCCGCTCAGGAACACGAGGCCGCCGGCCTTCACCGCCTGGCTGTAGGGGCCGATCGCGGCGGGCGCCGCGGGGGTCGAGACGATCTCCTTGGACGCCATGGTGGCAGCGGCGCTAGCAAGGCGTGTCGCGAGCGTCGAGGTCGGATATGAATCCGGCATGGACCGACCGATCCTCGCGCTGGCTGCCGTCGTGGTGCTGGGATGTCGGAACGAGGCCCCTCCTGCCCCGAAGCCGGCCGCTTCCGCCAGCGCGTCGACGGTCGCGAGCGCGCCCGCGCCCAGCGCTTCGGTCGCGGCGTCGGCCAGCGCTCCTGGGCCGGTCAAACCCACGACCCGCTTCCTCGCGCGGCTGTTCCCGGACGAGTCCTCCGCGTCGACCGAGTTCCACGATGCCAAGATCGGCGAGCACCACCCGGCCAAGCACGCCTTCGACGGCACGCGCGCAACATCCTGGAATCAGGACGGAAAGCCGGCAGTGAAGGTCGAGAAGGGCGAGTGGCTCGAGGCCAAGTTCAAGAAGAAGCAATCCCTCCACGTCCTCCGGATCGACACCGGTTTCAACGATTGGTCGGCCAAGTTCGGCGATCTGTTCCTGCGCAACTCGCACGTGAAGAAGCTCACGGTGACGATCGATGGGGGTGCCCCCATCGTGCGCGAGGTGAAGCCCGACGAGCGGGTCGTCACGGTGCGGCTCGAGCGGCCGCTCGAGGCCAAGACCGTGCGCGTCACGTTCGACGACCTCTACGCGGGCGACCGCTGGCCGGAGCTCGGGATCACCGAGATCGGCTTCTTCGGCGACCCGCCCAAGGTGGTGGACGAGGCGGCGACGTCCAAGACGATCGCGGGCATCGACGCGAACTACGAGGCCGACAGCGCGGGCCGGGCGGCCGGCCTCGCGATGGACCTCGGCATGCCGATCCCCGCCGAGCTCGTCGAGAACCAGCGCGCGCGGATCACGGACACGTGGGCCGACCTCGACGGCCTCGGGCGCGACTACCGCGTGGTCTCGCTCACGTTCCGGACCCGACCGAGCGGCGGCACCCGGCGGCAGATCCTCATGACGGCGATCCTCGGCCGCGTCGCGCCGGGCAAGCTCGCGTTGCTGGCGTCCGATCTCATCGTCGCGCGCCCCGACGAGTTCGGCTTCGACAACCAGACCAAGCTCGAGATCGCTCCCCACCTGCACGCCGAGGACCGCGACGATCTCGCGCTGCGCTGGGCCCACGCCTCGCTCGATCCGAGCGGCCAGCGCGTGAAGCAGACGGGGCTCCGCGTGTGGAGCTGCATGCACGGCTTCCCCGAGCCGGTGTTCGAGCAGATCTTCGACCGTGCCGAGAAGACCAAGAACCAGAGCGATTTCGAGCCGGTCGAGCTGCAGGCCGACCACGGCAAGGTCGGCATCCGGATCGCAGGCGCCGCCAAGGGCAGCTTCGCCTGGCACGCGCCCTCGGGCATCTTCGTCCCGGAGTGAGCGGCCATTAAGCCGGGCCTCCGAGCGGCCGTAAGGTCGTCCCGGAGGTCCTTCATGCTTCGACTGCGCCCCACCGCGCTCGCCTTGCTCGTCAGTGTTTCCGCCTGCGGCCTGGGTGCGTGCGGGGGTGGCAGCGGGACGACGGACGAGCCGGGGCTGGACGGAGGGGACGAGGCGGCGCTCGATGGCGGCGAAGACAGCCTCGCCACGGACACGACCAGCGACTCGGGCGCCGTCGACACCGGCTCCACCGAGGACGCGAGCGAGGTCGGGGACGACACCGGCGTCGATGCGGGGGGCGACTCTGCGACGAGCGAGACCACCGACGACGGCGGAGACGCTGGCGGGGACACGGCGAGCACCGACACGGGGACCGGCGACACGGGGACCGGCGACACGGGCGCGGCCGACACCAGCGGTGACGCGGGCGCGACCGACTCGGGCGCGGTGGACACGGGGACCGACACCGGCCCCGACCCCTGCGGCGCCCTCGCGTGCACCCTCGACAGCGACGGGGACGGGATCCCCGACAGCGTCGAGGGGCGCTGCGCGGCGACGCCGACCGACACCGACGGGGACGGCACCCCCGACTACCTCGACAGCGACAGTGACGGCGACGGCGTCCCCGACAAGGTCGAGTGGGCCGCGGGCGGCTGCGACCCCACCGCGGCGCTCAACGACGCCGACGGCGACGGCGTGCCCAACTTCCGCGACCTCGACAGCGACGGCAACGGCCTGCCCGACAAGGACGAAGCCTGCCCACCGGTCGGCATGCCCGGTCGTCCCGTCGGGTGCAGCGGCGCGACGCCGTCCGACTTCGACGGCGACGGCGTGCCCGACTTCCTCGACCCGGACAACGACCACGACTCGGCCTCGACCGACAAGACCGTGGGTCTCGACGACAAGTTCGAGCTGACCAACGCCGCCGGCACCTACGTGGGGCTCGTCGACACCGACGGCGACGGGGTCCCCGATCTGTGGGACCGTGACGCCGACGGCGATGGGATCTTCGACCTCGAGGACGGCCTCGGCGACCCGGACAAGGACGGCAAGCGCAACTTCCAGGACGTCGACAGCGACGGCGACGGCGTGGGCGACCAGTGCGAGGGCACGGTCGACACCGACGGCGACGGCAAGGCGGACTACCTCGACGTCGACAGCGACGGCGACCTCCTCCTCGACAAGGACGAGGACAAGAACGGCAACTGCCTGGTCGACGCGACCGAGACCAGCCGCATCAAGAAGGACACCGACGGCGACGGCATCGACGATCTGATCGAGACCACGCTGATCGGCGTCGCCGGCGCCAAGGACCCGGCGCTGACGCCGGCGAAGGCGGGCAAGTTCTACTTCGTCGTGCCCTACTCGTTCGACGGCTCGGCCAAGCCCACGCCGACCAGCTCGCCGCTCGCGCTCTCGACGGCGCTCAACAAGGGCGACGTCGGCTTCGTGATCGACCGGTCGGCCTCGATGGCCGGGGAGATCGCGAACCTCCGGACGAGCCTCTCGACCACCATCATCCCCACCCTCAAGACGCGGATCCCCGACCTCGCCATCGGCGTCTCGGCGTTCGTCGAGTACCCCGTGAGCCCCCACACGAGCTCGGGCGACTTCGGCACCGTGCGGCCCTACTACTACATCAACGGCACCAACGGGTTCGTGACCACCATCACCGCGAACTCGCAGGCCGCGGTGAACTCGCTCACCACGCAGGGCAACCTCGACTGGCCCGAGTCCGACGTGCCGGCGATGTACAAGGCGCTGACCGGCGCCGCGCTGCCGTGGCCCGGCACGGTCGGCACCACCGACCCGACGCCCAACGCCCGAACCGCCGACGTCCCGCCCACGGGCACGTTCGGCGCGCTGCACTTCCGGAAGGACGCGCTCACCGTGCTCGTGAACATCACCGACGCGCCGATGCACAACGGCAAGCGCGCGCTCAACAAGGCCCCCACGGGCGTGAGCGGCGACTACGACACCGCGCTCCGCTACTCGTACGCGAGCTCCATCGCGGGCGCGCCGGACGTCGACCAGGTGATCACCGAGCTCAACAAGATCGGCGGCAAGTTCATCGGCGTGGGCTCGGACGACGGCGGACGCCCGCTCTCGGACGTCGACTACCCGTACGCGCACCAGGCCTACATCGCCGACAAGACCGGTTCGTACGTGCCGCCGACCGCGTTCACGGGTGGAACCACCCAGTGCAAGACGGGCTTGTCCGGCGCCAACGTTGCGCCCGACGGCCTCACCGTGGGGGGCGTGAAGAACTGCCGCCTCGTGTTCAGCATCGCGGCCGACGGCACCGGGCTCAGCACCTCGATCGTCGACGGCGTGGTCGCCATGCTCAACACGATCAAGTTCGACGTCTACGTCGAGGCCTACAACGACGCGGCCGAGACGACCGACGTCGTGACCAACTTCATGGAGAAGGTCGACCCCCAGCCCACCGGCGGCACCGACCCGGTGAGCGGCGCCACCTGCGAGGTGTTCTCCGCGACGGCGCTGGCCGACAAGCGCAATACGCCCAAGGCGGTGCTCGGCGCCGGCGACATCAAGGAGACGATCACCGGCCTCAACCCCGGCAAGTTCTACTGCTACAGCGTGGTCCCCAAGGCCAACACGGTGATCGCGGCCACGAGCGGCGTGCAGACGTTCAAGGCCTGGCTGCGCGTGTGGGCCGAGAAGCCCGGCAGCTCGCTGATCCTGGGCTCGGACCGCGAGGTGCTGTTCATCGTGCCCCCGCTGGTGAACTGACCGCTCGCGCCGCGGTCACGCCGGGTGCTCGTCGGGTGACAGCAGGCCGTGTCGCCTCCACCCGACGCGCGCGAGCCACGTGTGAGCCGCGGCGACCGGCGCGTCCTCGAGGTCGGCGGCCGGCCGACCCCGGAAGCCATCGCACCACGGCGCGGAGGAGCACGGATCGAGCCGCGTGGGCACGCGCACCTGGTGCTTCTTGAAGTTCATGAGCACGTAGGCGAGCGCGAAGCGGACCTCGCGCGGCGTGCGGAGCGCGCGGGTGTGGTAGCGGTCGTCGAGCACGCGGCCCCTCCGGCCGCAGGCGCGGTTGACCGCGCGCGCGAGGCGGATGCCGAGCGAGCGCGCCCCCGCCCGAAGGGCGCTGGAATCGTTCGCCTCCACCAGCAGGTGCACGTGGTTGTCCTGCACCGAGAAGTGCACCACGCGGAACGCAGCGCCCTGCGCTGCGCGCAAGGCAGCCACCACCGCCGGGAACACCTCCATCGAGCGGAGCGAGGGCAGCCCAGACATGCACCGGAGGGTGAGGTGCACCGGGGCCCAGCCGGCGTGCGTCGGTCGGGGGCGGTGGGGGACGAGCGGCCGCGGCGCCACGCGCCGACGGCCGGCGCCCACGCGACGCCCACCCCACCCGCGGGTGCGGGGGAGCTCGAGCTGGCGGGGTGCAGTCTTCACTTGATTGAGCGTATAAAGTGCCGCGGGAAAGTCAAGGCCCCACGAGGGGTCCGGTGCAGACCGGGTAGATCCCTTACAGATCAGACCGGGAGCATGGTTTACAGAGTCCGGGAGTGGGGTTGACAGGTCTACAAGACGGTCTCCGGGAGGGTGCTTCCGGTGCCGTGGAAAGAGACCTGCGTGTACTCGCAACGGGTGGAGTTCATTCTGGAGTGGAAGAGGAGCCGGACGACGCTGTCGGCCCTGTGTCGCGCGTTCGGCGTGAGTCGCACGACTGCGTACAAGTGGATCGAGCGCTTTCAGACCGAGGGAGAGGAGCAGTTCCTCGACGTGCTCGAGGACCGATCGCGAAGGCCATGCCGCACGCCGCACAAGGTGGCGCCAGAGGTCGAAGACCTCATCATCCAGGCACGCAAGCGTTGGCCCAGCTGGGGGCCACGCAAGCTGCGCTCTTGGCTCCTGGAGCACAAGGTGGACTGTGAGCTCCCCGCGCCCAGCACGATGGGTGAGATCCTCAAGCGCCACGGACTCACCCAGCCGCGACGACGGCGTCGACGCACGCCGCCCTTCACCAAGCCCTTCGCTCACTGCACGGCACCCAACGCCGTCTGGTGCGTTGACTTCAAGGGGCACTTTCGGACGCGCGACGGCGTGCGGTGCCATCCACTGACGATCATGGACGCTCACAGCCGATATCTGCTGCGCTGCGAGATCGTCGAGTCTCCCGACGAGGCCTCCGTCAGGCCCATCTTCGAGTCGGCGTTCCGCGAATTCGGTCTCCCGTCAGCCATTCGCAGCGACAACGGCCCGCCCTTCGCTTCCACCGGCGCCGGAGGCCTGACCCCCCTGTCCGTCTGGTGGATCGACCTCGGCATCGTTCCGGAGCGCATCGAGCCTGGTAAGCCACAGCAGAACGGCAGGCACGAGCGCGTGCACCTCACGCTCAAGCGCGAGACGGCCTCACCGCCGGCGGAGACCGTCATGGCCCGACAGCGGGCGTTCGATCGCTGGCGCCGCACGTACAACCAAGAGCGCCCGCACGAGGCGCTGGCAGACCCAGGTGCCTTCGCGAGCGCGGCGTGCGCTGGCATCTGCTGGGGCTATGGGTGTCACGCCGTGGACGCCCCCTCACGGCATGCTCCTCGGCGCGCCGTACCGCGATACGCCGCTTCAGCCCGCGAGCCACACCAGCGCGTACCCCTCCACCACGAGCGCGCTCTTCTTCGCCGCGAGCTGCTTCGTGTACGTGGCCGCGGGCGCCTTCGCGAGCGCGCCCTCCTCCGCCATCAGCGCCGCGTCGCGCTTGTGGACCGCCTCGTCGAGCGTGGCCTGGGCCTTCTCGAGCCGCTTCTTCTCCTCGCGCCCCAGGTGGGCCGAGCGGTGGGCCGCGTCGCGCGCCTGCGCCAGCCGCGCCACCTTCGGCTCGTGCTTGGCGAGCAGCTCCGCGCGCGCCTTGGCCGCGCGACCGCGCGCGACCTCGCTGCACCGGTCGGCGAACGCGGCCGGGGCCTCGCCCTCCTGCGAGACCAGCCCGAGCTCGTCGTTCACCATCACGCTCACCTCGAGGGCCTCGAGCGCGGCCTCGCGCAGCGCCTTCTCGATCGCCCGCAGCGCGCGCGCGGGCAGCGCGGGCAGCGGCGCGAACCGCGCGCCCTCGACCGCCGTGGCCTCGAGCGCGTCGGGCGCGAACGCCACCGCGCGCGACAGATCGAGCCCGCCCTCGGTGAGCGGCGCGAGCTTGCCGATCACGCGGGTCGTCGAGAAGCCGAGCTTCGGCGCCGACAGCTCGGCGCGCGCGAGGATCCCGGCGTGCGGCACGTAGGTCCACGCCTCGACCGGCGCGGCGGGCGGGTGCGGGAACAAGACGCGCCAGCCCTCGGGCGCGCTCGGCTCCCCGGCGGGCTCGGCGGCCGGCGTCGGCGCGACCACCGCGACGGGCGCCACCACCGGCGTGGGCGGCGGCGGGGGCACGAGGCGCCGCAGCTCCGCCCGGGTCATCGGTCCGCGCAGCCACGACAGCGCGTGACGGGTCTCGATCTCCAGCGTGGTCCCGGCGTGCACGTCGCGCACGAGGAACGTGCGGGCGGGCAGCGCCTTGATGCGCGCGCCGAGGTCGGAAGCGCTCTCGCCCCCGCCGGCGTCGCTCCCGGCGAGCCCCTCGACCACGCGCTCGCGATCGGCGTCGGTCTGCAGGCGACCCACGAACCACACGCCGGCGTTGGAGAGCGCCTTGTAGTCGAGGTCGATCGGGTTCTGGGTCGCGAGCACGCAGCCGACACCGAACGCGCGCGCCTGCTTCAAGAGCGCGAGCAGCGGGCGCTTGGTGGGCGGGTTGCTCGGGTGCGGCGGCAAGAAGCCGAACACCTCGTCGAAGAGCACCATCGCGCGGAGCTCGGTCGTGCCGGGGAGGCCGCGTACCCAGCCGAGCGTCTGCTCGAGCACCAGCGACAGCACGAGGGCCCGCTCCTGGTCGTCGAGGTGGGCGACCGAGACGATCACGACGGGGACCTTGCCGTCCGCGCGCGGGGCGAGCCAGGCGCCGACGTCGAGCGGCGCGCCGCGACGCCAGGCCGCGAACGTGGGCGCGGCGACGAGCGCGTTGAGGTCGGTCGCGAGGGCCCCCCGCTCCTTGGGCGCGAAGAACTCGTCCACGGCGAGCGCGCCGATGCGCTCCATCGGCGGGGTCTTCAGGTCGTCGAGGAGGTTCTCGAGGGTCGCGGGCTGCCCGGCGCGCAGGCGGCGCTCGGCGAGCGTCGAGAGGAGCACGTGGGCCGGCGAGGTGGCCTCGGCCTCGCGCTCGACCAAGCGGAGGAGCAGCGACACCGCCGACGAGAGCGCGTCGCGCGCAGCCTCCTCGTCGACGGCGAACGTGGACGAGGCCTGCTCGAGCGGCGACAGCACGTGCAGCGGCTCGCCGGCCTGCGTGCCGGGCGTGAGCACCCGCACGTGCATGGCCTCGCGGAGCTTGCGCACGTCGGCCTCGCCGAGCCCCGAAGCCGCGAGCCCTTCGCGCCGCTTCTCCGCGAGGGCCTTCGCCTCTTGCTCAGGGGTCGTGCCGCGGCGACGCGCGGCCGCTTCGTCGACGAAAGGCGCGAGCTCCGCGGGATCGGTGAACGTGAGCGCGAGGTTCGGCAGATCGCCCTTGATGTCGACGACCAGCACCGGCACCTGGTTGCGCACCGCCTCCTCGACGAGCGACACACAGAGCCCCGTCTTGCCGCTGCCGGTCATGCCCACCACCACTCCGTGGGTGACGAGGTGGTGCGGCGGCAGCAGGTAGGTGGTGCCCTCGCCGCGGAGCTTGCCGAGGTGCAGGCTCACGAGGTCACCCGCTCGGCGAGCGTGCGCGCGAGCGCCGAGAAACGCGGCAGCTTGAGACGTGTCAGCAATGGCAGCAACGCGGGCTCGACCGCGTCTTCCCGGGTGACGTCGCCGAACGCGCGGAGACCCACGTCGTTGGTGGCGAGCACGTAGGGCATCACCTCGCTGCGCCCGGCGTCGAAGGCGTCGACCAGGAGCGAGGCCTTCAGGTAGGCCGTCGAGACGTCGACGTAGGCCGGCTGCACGCCCCGCAGGTAGCGCGAGAACGGCTCGGCGATCACGCGCTTGTCCTTGCGATCGCGGAGGCCGACCTCGGCGAGCTGGGCGGCGAGGTAGAGGCTCGCGGACTGGTTGGTCGCGCGGCGAGCCTCGGCCGCGTACCCCTCGGCGACCACCACGAGCGCGTGCGAGGCCGCCTCGAGCGCCTCGGCGATCTCGGTCAGCACGTCGCGCGGGAGCTCGATGAAGGGGAGCACGATGAGGTGGGCGCGCGCGGCGACGCCGCAGTGGAGCGCGTGCCGCCCGCTGCGGTTGCCCATCATCTCGAGCAGATAGGTGCGCTTGTGGGTGTAGGAGTCCTCGTAGAGCCCCCGCGCCTCGGTGGCCCCAGCCTCCACGCCGCTGAAGAAGCCGATCGCGCGGTCACCCGACAGGTCGTTGTCGATGGAGACGTTGACGAACCCGATCGGGACGCCGCCGACGCGGGGCACGAGCGCGCGCGCGCCCTCGAAGGTGCCGTTGCCGCCGACGCACGCCACGTGGGTGAACCCTTGCGCCCGGATCGTGTCGGCGGCCTCTGCCTGCTTTGCGGGCTCGAGGAAGCCGAGGTAGCGCTCACTGCGAAAATCGCTGCCGGCGTCGCGCACGCGCCGCCCCATCGAGCGCGCCGGGATGCCCCGCGAGAGCAACGTGTAGCGGTCCTCGCGCCCGACGATGAGGCGCTCGAAGCGCGGACTCGACATCGCGTCGCTGGTGAGCGAGCGGAAGCCCTCGGTGGCGGCCCACACCTCGAAGCCCCGCTTCACGGCCTCCTCGGTCAGCGCGACGGCGACCGAGGCGTAGCCGGGGGCGTTTCCCCCGTCGAAGACGAGCAGGAGACGACGTCCGCTGCACTCGATCTCCCGCGGCTCGCGGAACCCTTCGTTCATGGCCAGCGTGTGTGCCAGAACCCCTGCCGAGCCGCCAGGGACGGTTCGTCGGTCGTCACATCCCGAGGGCCAGCGCCACGAGCTCGCTCTCCTCGACGTCTCCCGAGAGCGCGTGCCCGACGCCGTCCTTCTCGTGCACGGCGACCGAGTAGCCCCGCGCGCGACCGACGAGCACGGTCTGCGGCACGCCGTCCTTGGCGAACACCTTCGGCTGCAGGCAGCAGGCGGCCTTCACCGAGATGCGCGCCGGGTCGTAGACGAACACCGTCACGCGGATGCCGGTGCGGCCCTCGTAGAACAGCGTGGCGGTCGGGTCGTCGGAGAGCGTGGTGAGGCGCGCGCCCGCGAACGCCCAGCCGGGACTCGGGGGCAGGCCGAGCGCCGCGGGTCGCACCGGCACGCCGACGATCGGGGAGAAGCGCTTGGCGACGCGCAGCGGATCGAGCTCCTCGGGAGGCAGCGGGCGCGCGTGGTTGACCGCGAGCTCGTCGAGGATCTTGGCCTGCGCTGCGTAGTTGGAGGCGCTCGGCTCGGTGCTCGTGCCCTTCTGCAGGGTGCGCATGCCACCGCCGACGGCCACCGCGAGCGTGGCGACGGCCGCGAGCGGCAGCGCCGGCGAGAAGGAGAAGCGGAACGGGCGCCGCGACGGGGGCGGCGCGCTCGACGGCAGCGGGGGATCGGCGAAGGCCACGACGTCGCGGCTCTGCCCTCCGACGCTCGACTCGACCGGGTTCGCCCGCTGCGACTCGGAGACGCCCCCGAGCTCCTCGCTCTTGCGGAGAGCCTCGGCGCTGCGCGCGAACCGACCGCGCAGCGAGACCGGCGCCGTCTCGGCGCGCGCCTCCATGCGCACGGTGCGCTTCATGGCCCGACCGATGACCACGGCGGCGGCGCAGTCGGCGCAGCCGGCGAGGTGCTGCTCCACGCGCAGCACGGTGGACGCATCGAGCTCACCATCGACGTAGGTGTCGAGGGCGCGGAGCGCATCACCGCATTCGTACCGATCGCTCATGCGCGCCCCACGTTCTTGCGGCCGGAGCCGGTGCGCGAGAGGGGGAGGATCTTGGCGCCCTCGCGCGCGGTCTCGTCGTCGACCAGACCGGCGGCGATGGCGTGCGACATGAGGCGGGTCTTGAGCAGCTTGCGACCGCGGTGGATGCGCGACATCACCGTGCCGATGGGCGTGCCCATGGCCTCGGCGATCTCCTTGTAGGAGAGCTCCTCGACGTCGCACAGCACGATGGCGACACGGAACTCGTCGGGCAGCTCGTCGACGGCGCGCGCGAGCTCGGCGCGCAGGATCGGGCGGAGCGCCTCCTCCTCGGGGTCGCGTAGCGAGCGCATCGACGCGGCGGACATCCAGCCGTCGGCGACCGGGTCTTCGTGGTCGTGCGCGCTCTCGAACGTGCTGCGCTCGAGGCCACCGCGACGGTAGGTGTTGATGAACGTGTTGGTGAGGATGCGGAGCAGCCAGGCCCGCAGGTTGGTGCCCGGCTCGAAGTGTTCGCGTGCCTTGAGCGCCTTGACCGCCGCGTCGTGGACGAGATCCTCGGCGGCGGCGCCGTCACGGGTGAGGCGCCTCGCCACGGCGTACATGGAATCCAGATGATCGAGGACGAGGGCCTCGAACTCCGTGGCGTCGTAGGCGGCGGAGCGGCGGCGGGGTTCGGGGGCTTCCAATGCCATGGATCATGGGGCCAACCCGCCCCCGCGCCAGGTTATTCCGGGCCGCTCAGTCCTTGCGGGGCGGCTTTCCGCCACCACCACTCCCGCCCTTGGGGTCGGCGGCGCGGTCGCGGGCGGAGAGCCGGGTCTCGAGCTCCTCGACCTTGGCCTGCAGCCGCTGCACCTCGGCCTGGAGCTGCTGGATCGGCGAGAAGCTCGCGAGGGCCGAGCGGACCCGGTCGTCGATGCGGGCCTGGAGGGTCTCGATGGCCTCGCGGGACTGGTCGAGCAGGGTTTTCTTCTCGGCGGCGGCCGCGGCGGCGGCAGCGGCGTCGGCCTTGGGGGCGGCGGGGGCCGCGGCGGCGCGGGGCGTTCCGCCGTAGGTGCCGTCGGCCTCGACAGCCTGTTCGCCCTCGGCTCCACCCTCGTGCTCGCCCGGCAGGAGGCGACCGAGCGGCCCCTCGCGCAGCTGCGACATGAGTCGCTCGCCGCGCTGGTGGATCAGGTCGCGAAGGGTCTGCAGGGGCACCGAGCGACCGAGACCCGAGGACTGCTTCTGCTCCTCGTAGATGATCTGCGCGAGGGTCACCTCGGTGAGATCGTCCTTGGTCGCGTTGTCGATGATCTGCACCTCTTCGCCCGCCCGAACCATCTCGGCGATCTGGAGGAGCGTGACGTACCGGCTCTCACGGGTGTCGTAGAGCTTGCGGTTGCTGTAGCGCTTGACCACGCGTTTCTCGCGCGGCGTCTCGCTCGAATCCTGCGGCTGCATTCTGTTGTTCCCCGGGGCTGCTGGGCCGTGACGCAGAGCGAAACAACCTTTGCGCGCGGCGTCAAGGGGGCCTTCCGTCTCGGGCGGCCGAAGCTCGATTCCCTGGTCCGGTCCGCGGATGGGCCCGAC
Organism: Myxococcales bacterium; assembly: GCA_016794445.1. Classification (GTDB taxonomy): domain Bacteria; phylum Myxococcota_A; class Polyangia; order Polyangiales; family JADJMO01; genus JADJMO01. Next base: position 11,742 of record JAEUKC010000119.1, on the reverse strand, counting down.
GCCGGGCTCCGCTCACTTGCCTGCAGCGGCCCGCAGCTCGCTCTCGAGCTGGGTCGGGGCGTACAGGGCGACGTAGGCGAAGTACGAGGCGAGCACGCGCTTGGTGTACTTGCGGGTCTCGTCGTAGGGGATGCTCTCGACCCACAGATCGAACGAGCCCGCGAGCGGCGGCGCGAGCCACTTGTGCGTGGCGCCCTCGCCCGCGTTGTACGACGGCACCGTGTAGCCGTTGGGGTTCTCGGGGAACTCCCCGCGCAGCTTGCGGAGGAACGCGGTGCCGATGGGGATGTTCACCTCGGGCAGCGTGAGCGCGTGCGCGTCGTGCGCGAGCTTGAGCGGCTTCGCGTAGCGCGCGGCGGTGGGCAGGATCAGCTGCATCAGGCCGTAGGCCGCCGAGGGCGAGACGACCTCCGGATCGAAGGCGCTCTCCTCCCGCATGATCGCCCAGATCAACGCGGTGGGCACCGACTCGCGCGTGGCCGCCGCGACGACGTCGGCCTCGTAGGGTCGGGGGAACGCGATCTCCCACGCGGCCTTCCACTTGCCGCTCGGGAAGTGGTGGATCCAGTCGGTGAGCCGGCCCCGCGCGAGGTTGTGCGAGCCGCGCGCGTCGCCCGCGCGGGCGAGCAGCGTGGCGGCCACGTAGAGGCCCGCCGGGTCGGCATCCTTGAGCAGGCCCAGCACCAAGAGCTCCTTCTTGGCGAAGTCGGGCTCGCCGACGCGCGCGAACTCCACGGCGCGCGCGAAGCCCGGGGTCGCGAGCTCCTTGCGGTTCTTGTCGAACAGATCTCCCTGGGGCTCGAACGCGAGGCCGTCGTCGAGGGCCTTCTTGGCGAGCGCCGCGTCGTCCTTCCCGCGCGAGGCGAGGCGCGCGTAGGCCATCGCGGCCGCGAACGAGAGGGGCTCGTCGGTGATGACCTTGCGCAGGCCCTCGACGCCCTCCTTGACCTTGCCGGTCTCGAGGCGCGCGCGCGCCGCGTAGTACGCCGCGCGGCCCTGCGTGAAGTAGCCGTCCTCGCGCGGGACGAGCGCGATCGAGCGATCGAGGTGGGGGAGCGCGCCCGCGAAGTCGCCGCTCTTGAGGCGCGGGAACGCGAGGCGGAACAGCGCCTCGGCCTTCATGTCGCCCTCGGGGTAGTCGTCGGGGAGCGACGCGAGCATGGCCTCGCCCTTCACGACGTCGCCGCCGTCGATCGCGACCTGCGCGCCGCGGAGGCGAGCGTCGTCGGCGAGGCGGTGCTTGCCGTGCTCCTTCTCGATCGCGAGGAATCGCGCGCGGGCCAGCGTGGGATTCTTGGCTGCGAGGGCGGCCTTGGCGCCGTCGTACAGCGCGTTGACGTGGGTGGTCTCGTCGGAGCAGCCCTCGGCGGCGACGCCGTAGGCATCGCTCGCGCCGGCCTTGTCCTTGAGGCGCTCGAGCGCGCGGGCGTGCACGAGGGCCGCCTTGCACCAGGCGTCGGTGCTCTTCGGAGAGAGGAGGACGTTCTTGGCCTCGTCGCGCGCGTCCTTGGGCTTGCTCGCGTCGAGGAAGCCCTGGGCGCGGGTGGCCTGCTCGAGGGCGGTCGGCGCGCCGAGGCCCTCCGGCGCGGAGAGCGTGGGGACGAGGAGCAGGCATTTCTGCTCTGCCTCGAGCGCGCGCGGCGCGAGAGAAGAAGCGGGGTATTCGAAGCGCACGCGCCGGGCGCTCTTGGCGGCGAGGATCGCCTGCTTCTTGTCGCCCGCCGCCGCGACCTCTTCGGCGAACCGGATGGCCGCCTCGGTCCAGCGGTGCCCCGTACGCTCGAGCGCGTAGGCCTCGGCGGCGCCCGCGTGATCGCCCTTCTGGGCGAGCGCCTCGCCGAGGGCGAAGTGGCGCGGTTCGGCGAACGGCGCGGCGTCGGGGACGCTCTTGAGCTGGGCGAGAGCGTCGTCGGGCTTGGCCCGCTTGAGGGCGAGCTGCGCGCGCCGGAGCGCTGCCCACGGCAGGAGCGGCGAGGCAGCGCTCACCTTGGCGTAGGCCGACTCGGCGAGCTCCTCTTGCTTGGCTTGCGCGCGCAAGCGACCAAGGAGGAAGGCACCGCGATCGAGGTCGAGCCCCTGGAGGCTCGGGAGCGCCTTGTCGAGCGCCTCGGCCGCGGCCTTCGGGTCGCGCACGGCCATCGCCGCTGCCACGCCACCGAGCGCGGCGTGGGCGAGCAGCGGGGTGATGGTGGAGGGGTCGATGGGCGCGGCGCTCGCGACGACGCTGGCCGACGCGCTGACCGAGGCCGAGGCCGACAGGCTCGGCGCGGCGACGACCGCGGACGGCGTGGAGGGCCCGGGGCTGGCCTTGTGCTCCGCGGGGCCGCACTGGGTCTGTCCGGCGAACACCCCGAGGGCCAGCGAGGGCACGAACATCCGCAGGGCGCGCACGGGGGCGGAGTGAACCACGGATGAGGGAACGCCGCACGGTCGGGGTTTGCTCCGGTCGCCTTTGTATGGCGACGTAGGCGCAGTCTCTCGCGTGCGCGCGCGCAACTCGGCCGTAAGATGCACGTCATGCGTCGACGACTCGGGTGGCTCGGGGCGATCGTGGTCGGGACCGTGCACTGCAGCGGCGCGGACTTCGAGGTCGGGACCGAGGTCCCGGACACCGCGGCCGACGTCGGGGTGGCAGAGACCGGTGGCGACACCACGACGGGCGCGGACACGGGGGACACCGGCGGTCTCACCGACTCCGGCCTCGACGTTCCCGTCCTGGACTCCACATCCGACAGCGTCGTCGCGGACAGCGTCGTCGCGGACAGCGCGATCGTCGACAGCGCGACCGTCGACAGCGCGACCGTCGACAGCGCGACCGTCGACAGCGCGGTCGTCGACAGCACGGTCGTCGACAGCACGGTCGTCGACAGCACGGTCACCGACAGCACGGTCACCGACAGCGCGGTCACCGACAGCGCGACCGTCGACAGCGCGGTCACCGACAGCATCGTCACCGACACCGCGATCGACACCGCGATCACCGACAGCCTCGTCGTCGACGCCGACGCAGGATGCACGCCGTTCGTCCTGGGTGGCACCAACGAGGACGTCTACGTCGACAAGGCCGTGGCCGTGGGTGGCAACGGCAGCAAGGCCTGCCCGTTCAAGACCATCCTCGCGGCGACGTCCCTCTCGGCGCCCGGCGCCGGCGTGACCCGACGAACGATCCACGTGAAGGGCAACCTCGCTTCGCCCGACTACGCCGAATCCGCGCCCATCGTCCTCGGACCGAGGATCACCCTGACCTCGAACTACGACAGCCCGACCGACGGCAACCGGCTGGGCGTGCGGATCGTCGCCGTCGGCAACTGCGCCACGCTCGCGGGGACCTCCGCGCAGTGCGCGGTGGGCCTCGACAACGGCGCGCGCCTCGAGCGCGTCAGCGTGCGCACCCCCTCCGGCGCCGCGGGGCACGGCGTCCTCACCACGGTCACGCTGCCGACCGGCGGCGTGGCGGCCCCCCAGATCGCCGACGTGATCACCGAGCAGTGCAACGAGGCCGGCTTCCGCGTGTTCGGGAGCGCCGATCTCGGCCCGAGCGTCCAGGGCAACGCCAACAAGAACGGTGGCCTCGTCGTCCAGCGCGCGGCGTCCGGTCGCGGCATCGTCCAGATCCTCGCGGGGGTCGGCGCCTCGGGGAGCACGTTCTCCAACAACAGCGGGCACGGCATCTCGGTGTTCGGCGACTACGTGACGACGTTCACCGACGTCACGGCGAACGGCAACACCGCGAACGGCATCGTGATCGGCACCCCCTACGATGGGGCCACCAAGGTGGCGCACAAGCTGAGCAACATCCAGGCGAACAACAACAGCCAGGATGGCCTGCGTGTCTTCACCGGCGAGGTCTGGGTGATCGCGGGGCCGGGCTGGATCAACCGCTTCAACGGCAACAAGCAGTGGGGCGTGCACACCACCGCGGGCGACGGCAGCGGCAGCGCCTACCTCGTGCTCGAGCAAGCGACCGTCGTGCCCCCCGGCGCCACGGTCGCCCACGAGGCGCAGAACAACGTGCTCGGAGGCCTGCGCATCGCGCAGGTCACCCCGACCGGCAGCCCCCACTTCGTCGGGTCCCTGCTCGCCAGCAACAACGGGGGCAGCGGTGGCGGCACGCTCGGGTACGGCGTCCTGGTCGAGGTGGTCGGCAGCAACCAGCCGAGCCTGACGCTGCGGGGGTCGACGATGCTCGGCAACACCGGTGCTGGCCTGCGCTTCGTGCGCGGCACGACCAACACGCTCGACATCGGGACCCTCGCCACCGGGGGCGCCGGCTACAACGTGTTCGGCGCGGGCTCGAACAAGAACGGCAAGGCGGGGATCTGCTACGACAACGTCTCCGGCGCGAACGTGACCCAGCTCGCCGAGTACGACCGCTGGAGCATCGCCTGCCCCCTGCCGCTCGGGACGAGCTCGTTCCAGCTCGACCTCGGCAGCGCCGTGTGCGGGTCGAACGCCACCTACGCGGAGATCACCTTCCGCCAGACCACCGCGCCGTTCACCTCGATCACCAACTGCTTCTGACGTGCGGCGCGGCCCGCTCCTCGCTCTCGCCCTCGCGTCGCTCGCGACCGACGCGTGCCTGCACGTCCTCGATCGTTGCGGGCCGGCATCCGCGGGGGCCGCGCTCGAGTGCCCCGTGCCCGAGTGGTTCGACCGCGCGTTCGCGGTGCACGTGCCCGCGCGCTGGGACGGCAAGAGCGCCCTGCCCTTGATCGTCGCGTTCCACGGCGGTGGGGGCAACCGCGCCGCGGCCGAGCAGGTCACCTGCCCCGACGGTGAGAAGGGTGGCGCGCGTTGCCTCGCGGCGATCGCGAACGCCGCGGGTTACGTGGTGATCTTCCCCGACGGGACGGGTACCCGGCCGACGCGCAACGTGCGCACGTGGAACGCTGGAGGCGGCACGGGCGGGTGGCACTGCGTCAGCGCCGGTGCGTGCGAGGAAGGCGTGGACGACGTCGCGTACTTCGACGCGCTCCTCGCCGAGGTGCGGCGGGTGGTGCCGGTCGATCCGCGCCGCGTGTTCCTGACCGGGCTCTCCAACGGCGGCGCCATCGCGCACCGCCTCGCCTGTGAGCGGGGCACCACGATCGCGGCCATCGCACCCGTCGGCGGCACCAACCAGTTCGCCGCCGCCGGCGGCCGCTGCGACGCGCGCGTGCCCGTCCTGCACGTTCACGGGACCGAGGACCCGTGCTGGGGGTACGCCACCACCGACGCGACGTGCTCGATCCTGAAGCCTGGCCGCAAGGTGGGCGTCGTCGAGTCGATGGAGGGCTGGCGCGTCCGGAACGGGTGCGCCGCCACCGCCACCGAGAGCGCGATGCCCGACCTCGACCCAGGGGACGGCACGCGGATCACGCGCCGCGCGTTCGACGGCTGCGCGGCGGCGACCGAGCACCTCCGCGTCGACGGCGGCGGCCACACGTGGCCTGGCGGCCATCAGTACCTGAGCGTGGACACCATCGGACGCGTCTCGAACGACCTCGTCGCGAGCGCGGAGATCGTGAGGTTCTTCGATGCGCACCCGCGCCCTTGAGCTGCTCGCCGCCACCACCCTGCTCGCGGGCTGCCCGTCGACGACGGTGTATCGCACCGCCGAGACGGTCCCGAACGGAGAGTTCCGTGGCGCGGTCGCCCTCGGGGGTGGGGTGCTGCGCGATCGGGCGCAGGACACGCGAGCGCCCACGGGACACGTCGAGCTCGAGCTCCGCCGCGGGGTCTCGGCGAACGCCGACGTGGGGGTGAAGCTCTTCACGGTCGGCGTGGACGCGAGCGCCACGCTGCGCTTCCTCCGTCGCGACGCCTGGTCGCTCGCCCTCGCGCCCCAGCTCACCTTCGTCCGTACCCCGGAGACGGCGCTGACCACGAACGCGATGCACCTGTTCGGGGGCACTACCTTCGTCGCGACCCGACGGCTCGGTCCGTCGACGGCGCTCTCGTTCGGGCCGGCGCTGGGCTTCGGGACGTATTTCCCCGAGGCCGGGGGCCACGTGGCCGGCCTGTTCCTCGGGACCTTCGTGAACCTCGAGATCGCCCTCGGCAAGCGGTCCTGGCTCGTGCCCGAGCTCTCGGGCTTCCAGGTCGTCTCCGGAGAAGTGCCGGTGCGCGGCGCCGGAGTGAACCTCGGCGCCTCGCTTCGCTTCGGCCTCTGATCAGCCGCGGCCGCGCCTTCCGGCGTGGGCCTCCTCCGCCTGTTCGCCCGCGCGGTCCTCCGCCTCGGCTTCGGCCCTCCGGCGCGCCTCTGCCTGGTGGCGCTCGACGATCTCGAGCTCAGCCTGGGCTGCCGCGAGCGCGGCGCGAGCGTCGACCGTGTGGCGGCGGGCCGCGCGGGCCGTCGCTTCGGCGGCCGTGGTCTCCGCCTCGAGCCTCGCGAGCCGGCGTTCGAGGCCCACCCCGAAGGCCGCCTGCTGGGCGAAGTCGCGGGGGCTCGCGAGCCCCTCGCGCTCGCGGGCCTCGGCGGCCGCGCCGTCCACCCTCGCCCGGCGCTGGACCTCGGCCGCGCGCGCCGCCGCCGCCTCGGCCGCCGCCTCCGCGGCCACCCCCTCGACGAGCCGCTCCTGGGCCGCTTCGGCCAGGGATGCACGCACGAGCCGGACGGCCTCGAGGGGCGGTTTCTTGGGGGGCATCGAGAAGAGATTGCCACCCCCGCGGAATTTCGGCATCCGAGGCCCGCATGCTCCGCCTTCGCGCGCGCGCTCTCGCCGTCCTGCTCGGGGCCTCGGTAGGGTCCCTTGTCCGCTCTGCGTCCGCGCAGGAGCCGGCGCCCGTGGAGCCCAAGAAGGGCCCCGTCGCCCCCAAGGTCAAGACCAGCGTCGACCCCACCTACCCCGCCGCCAAGAAGGGCTCCGGCGAGAAGGCCGTCGTGCGCGTCGAGCTCACCCTCGACGCCACCGGCAAGGTGACGAGCACCAAGGTGCTGGAGTCCGGTGGCGACGAGTTCGACGCCGCGGCCCTCGAGGCGGCGCCCAAGCTCGAGTTCGAGCCCGCCACCGTCGACGGCAAGCCAGTGCCCGCCAAGATCGCCTGGCGGTTCACCTTCGAGGAGGCCGCGCCCACCGTCACGCCACCGACGACCGTCGAGCCGGCCAAGGCCGCGGTCGGCACGCTCTCCGGGACCGTGCTCACCCCCGCCGACGAGCCCCTACCCGGCGCCAAGGTCGTCGCCAAGAACAAGAAAGATCAGAAGTCCGTCGAGGCCACGACCGACGCCGAGGGGCGCTTCTCGTTCAAGGATCTCCCGGTCGGCACGTGGAGCGTCCACGTCGAGTCCACGGGGTTCAAGCCGTTCGACGTCGACGAAGAGGTCGCGAACAACACGCTCACCAAGGTCACCTACCGGCCGAAGCTCGAGGGCGACGCGGTCGAGATCGACGTCAAGGGCGAGCGCCCTCCGCGCGAGGTGACCAAGCACACGCTGAGCGCCGCCGAGATCAACAAGATCCCGGGCAGCGGCGGCGACGCGATCAAGGCCATCCAGAACCTCCCCGGCGTGGCGCGCCCGCCCGGCCTCGCGGCGTTCCTGATCGTGCGCGGCTCGGCGCCGCAGGAGACCAACTACTTCGTCGAGGGCACCCTCGTGCCCATCATCTTCCACTTCGGTGGGCTCAACGCGGTCATCCCGACCGAGCTCATCGAGCGCATCGACTTCTATCCGGGCAACTTCGGCCCGGAGTTCGGCCGCGTGACCGGCGGCATCCTCGACGTCGGCCTGCGCAGCCCGAAGAAGGACGGCTACCACGGCCTCCTGCAGTTCGACTTGATCGACGGCCGCACCCTCCTCGAGGGCCCGATCGACAAGAAGACCCGGTTCGCGGTCGCCGCGCGTCGCTCGTGGGTCGACGTCTGGCTCGGGCCCGTGCTCAGGTCGCTCGGCACGGGCGTGGCCACGGCGCCGGTCTACTACGACGGCCAGGCGATCCTCGAGCGCGACCTCGACGAGAAGAACACCGCGCGCCTCGCCTTCTTCGGGTCCAACGACCGCCTCGCGGTCACCCTGAACTCACCCTCGTCCAGTGATCCGGCGCTCGGCGGCGACATCACCACCACCACCGGCTTCTGGCGCCTGCAGGGTCGCGTCGAGTCGCGCCTGTCGGCCGGCATCCGGTGGACGAACATGATCTCCTACGGGCAGGACCTCATCGAGTTCAACCTCGGCGACTTCCTGTTCAAGCTCAACAGCCACCCGCTCGCGTTCCGCAGCGATTTCGCCGCGAAGATCGGCAAGGACGCGACGGTCATCGTCGGGACCGACGTGCTGTGGTCGTCGTACGACGTCACCGTGCGCGCGCCGCCGCCGCCGATCCCGGGCGAGGCGCCGGGACCGTTCTTCGGGCGCCCGCTCCGCGAGATCTCGGGCTCGGGCGCGCTCTACCGACCGGCCGCCTACGCGATGCTCGACCTGCGACCGACCAAGCGGCTGCAGTTCCTCCCCGGCGTGCGCCTCGACTACACGCGCGACACCAAGGAGTGGAGCGTCAACCCGCGCGTCGTGGCCCGCTTCGCCATCGCCAACGAGTTCCCGAAGACGGTCCTCAAGGCCGGCGTCGGGCTGTTCGCGCAGCCGCCACTCCCGCAGCAGAGCATCGCGCCGTTCGGCACCACCGGCCTGCAGAACAGCCGCGCGCTCCACTACGCGTTCGGCCTCGAGCAGGATTTCACGCGGCAGATCAACCTCAAGACCGAGGTGTTCTACAAGGACACCACGCGGCTCATCTCGCAGACCCTCTCCGAGAGCACCACCACCTCGGGCGTGACCTACGGCAACCGCGGCGACGGGCGCACCTACGGCCTCGAGCTCCTGCTCCGCTACAACCCGGACGACAAGTTCTTCGGCTGGATCGCCTACACGCTCTCGCGCGCCGAGCGCCGCAACACCCGCGACGAGCCGCTCTCGCTGTACGTCTTCGATCAGACGCACATCCTCACCATCCTCGGCAGCTACAAGCTCGGCAAGGGCTGGCAGGTCGGCGCGCGCTTCCGCTACGTGACCGGCCGCCCGTACACGCCCAACGTCGGCGGCGTCGTGGACTTCGACGCGGGTTCGTATTCACCCGTGCCGCAGTTCCCGCTCAACCAGGCGCGCCTCCCCTCGTTCAACCAGCTCGACATCCGCATCGACAAGGAGTGGAAGTTCACCTCCTGGACCTTGAGCGCGTATCTCGACGTACAGAACGTCTACAACCGGGCGAACCCCGAGGGCGTGAGCTACAACTTCAACTTCACCCAATCGAACGTGGTCTCGGGCATACCGATCCTCCCGAGCCTCGGTCTGCGAGGTGAGCTGTGATGCGCAAGAACGCCCTCGCCATGTTCGCCGCCGTGGCCACCGTCGCCGCCTGCGGAGGCGATTTCGACCCCACCTCGCGCATCACCGGCCTCCGGGTGCTCGCCGTGCGTGCCCAGAAGGGCCCCGCGGGCGCCCGCGTCGACGGAACCTACGCCAAGCCGGGCGACACCATCTCGCTCGAGGCCCTGTGGCTCGACGCCAAGGCGCGCCCCACGCAGTGGGCGTGGACCATCTGCGTTCGACCGTCGGCGGGCACGGTGCTCGGGTGCTTCCAGAAGATCGCGCAGGACGCACAGAAGAGCGGCCAGCCCCCGCCGTTCGCCCTCGGCAAGGACAAGGACCGCTACGACTTCACCATCCCGAACGACGCGCTCGACGGCGTGCCCGCGTTGGCCCGCGCCGGCGCGATCGTCGGCGTGGTGACCGCGGTCTGCCCGGGCACCCTCAGCATCGCGACCCAGGTCAACAAGAACGACCTGCCGTTCAGCTGCAAGGACGACGCGGGCAACGTGGTGCCCAACTCCGACTTCATCCTCGGCTTCAAGCGCATCTTCTTGCGCACCACCGACGAGAACAAGAACCCCGTCCTCACCGGCGTCACGCTCGACGGCAAGGCGTGGGGGCCCGACGACGTGCTCGAGGTGCCGGCCAGCTGTGGGGCCGACGAGAACCGCTTCGACCGCTGCGCCGGCGGCGGTGTCTCCATCGTCCCCACCGTCGACCCGAGCTCGTTCGAGACGGGCACCGACGAGTTCGGCGCCTCGTACACCGAGCAGCTCGTGGTGCAGTACTACGCCAGCGAAGGCCTCTTCGAGACCGACGTCCGGCGCGCGCTCGATCCGCTCACCAAGTTCGCCCTCCGCAGCGGCAAGGGCGGGAGCGAGGTGCGCGTGTTCATCGTCGCCCGCGACAACCGCGGCGGCGTGAGCTGGCTCGAGCGCAAGGTCAGGCCCGCGAAGTGAGCGGCCTCAGCCGCTCGCGCAGGTCGTGGACTGGCTGAGCGTGCTCTTCTCGCTGCCGACCTGGAACGACCACTTGTAGGTGCCCGGGCCCTTCTTGCAGAGCAGCGCCACGGTGCGTTCGCGGAGGACCTTCAGACAGGGACCGTAGTCCCAGTCGCCGTCCTTCTTGTCGCAGACCTCGACGGCGAGGACGGCCTTGCTCTGGTCGTACGAGGTGACCGTGCCGTCGGTGCCGGCCTTGGACTTGTCGTCGGCGACCGCGAGCGACGCGGTCGACGTGATGGCGATGAACAGGAACGTGCTGCGCGCAATCATGAGACACCTCCTTGCGCTGCTGGGACGCTAGCGCACGAAACCCACCTTGGCGATGACGCGCCTGCGACGACGCGGTGCGTCCGTTGTCGCGAAAGACGCAGCGAATTCGCACCGGAGAGGCGCGCCGCACTTCCTGCACTGCTTTGCGGGTTTGTGCCGCGAAGCGCACTGGCAGAAGGCGCCGAACGTGCGTGCGCTCGGTCCATCCTGCGCTGCCCGGCCGACGGGACGTGACTTGGGTTATGCTCCGGCCCCGCCATGCCGCGCCTCGAATACACCGACCACCGCAAGGATCCCCAGGCCTGGGCCACCGCGCTCGGCATCTCGCGGGAGGCGATCGACGTGTACCTCGCCTCCGACGTGATCGACCTGCACGTCGACTCGTTCATCTGGCACCGGATCTTCGGGTACGACCTCACCACACGCCACGACCACGGCTTGCTCGGCGCGCGGTTCTACAGCCAGGTCGATCTGCCCCGCATCCGTGAGGCGCAGGTCACCGGCGCCTGCTGGGTCATCACCACCAACCCCGCCCGCGTCGCCACCGAGCGCCGCGACGCCTTCGTGCGCAACATCGAGGAGCTGCGGCGCATCCTCTCCTCATGCCCCGACGACGTCGCGATCGTGCGCAACGCGAGGGAGTACCGCGCGGCGCGCGCGGAGGGGAAGCACGCGGCGTTCATCGGGATCCAGGGCGGCAACGCGCTCGACGCCGACCCCTCCGCGATCGACCTCATCCCCGACGACCTCGTGCTCCGGGTCACGCTGGTGCACCTGTCGAGCTCCTCGCTCGGCGTGACGAGCTCCCCCGCCGCGGGGCGCGCCAGGTCCAAGGGCCTCACCGAGGCCGGCCGCCGCTACGTGCGGCGCCTCAACGAGAAGAACGTCTTCGTGGATCTCGCCCACATCTCCCGCGAGGGGTTCTGGGAGGCGCTCGAGGTCCACGACAAGAAGAAGCCCGCCATCGTGACCCACACTGGCATCGACTCGGTGCACCCGCACTGGCGCAACATCGACGACCGACAGGTGCAGGCCATCGCCGAGAGCGGCGGCACGATCGGCATCATGTACCACGGCCAATTCCTGGACGGCCCGTACTTCGGGGGCAAAGCCGACGCGATCGTCGACCACCTCGCGCGCATCGTCGAGGTGGCCGGCGAGGACTACGCGTCGCTCGGC
>JAEUKC010000112.1:0-4407 GCA_016794445.1 Myxococcales bacterium | reverse complement strand
GTGCGCGTGGCCGCGAAGGCGGGCGGCATCGTCGATCGCCCCGTGGATCCGGCCGACGTCGAGGGCATCAACGACCGCGCGCAGCTCGCCGCGCTCGACCGCCGCATGCTCGCCGACATCGCGCGCCGCCACCAGCTCGAGGGGGTCACGATCCGCGAACCCGCCTCGGTGGAGATCCACGACGGCGTTCTGATCGGGCGCGACACGGTCGTCGAGCGCAACGTCGTGCTGCGCGGCGCCACGGTCATCGGCGCGAACGTGGTGATCGACGTGGGCTCGGTGCTGACCGACACCACGGTGGCCGACGGCGCGATCCTCAAGCCCTATACGATCTCGTCGGAGAGCAAGGTCGGCGAGCGCGCGCAGCTCGGGCCGTTCAGCCACCTGCGCCCCGCGAGCGACGTGGGCGAGGAGGCGCACGTCGGCAACTTCGTCGAGCTCAAGAAGACCAAGCTCGGCAAGAAGAGCAAGGCCAACCACCTCGCGTACCTGGGCGATGGCCTGGTCGGCGAGGGCGTGAACGTGGGCGCCGGCACGATCTTCTGCAACTACGACGGCTTCGGCAAGCACACGACGGTGCTCGACGACGGCGCGTTCATCGGCAGCGACTCGCAGCTGGTGGCGCCGGTGCGGGTGGGCAAGGGCGCGTACGTGGCCACCGGCACCTGCGTGACCCGCGACGTGCCCGACGGCGCGCTCGCGATCGCGCGGCCCCACCAGGAGAACAAGGAGGGCTACGCCGACCGCATCAAGGCCCGCCTGAAGAGCAGAGCCGGCAAGAAGTGAACGGGGCTAGAGCGCGGCCTGCGCGGCGGCGAGGCCGCGGCGCTCCTGGCCGAACGCGGCGCGGAACGCGCGCTCGATCGCCGACACCACCGCGACCACGTCGGAGGGCGAGATGGCCCCATGTGGCCGACGCGGAAGTACTCCGCCTTGGCCTCGGGGTGCAGCCCTCCCGCGACCACGATGCCCTCCTTGCCGATCGCGGCGACCAGCTTGGCGTCGGCGCCGCTCGGATACCGCACGGCGCTCAGCGTGTTCGCGGCGAGCTCGGGGCGCGGCAGCAGCGACAGCTCCATCGCCGACCAGGCGGCGCGGAACGCCCCGGCCAGGCGCGCGTGCCGCGCGAACCGCGCCTCCATGCCCTCCGCGATCAGGAGGCCGAGGCTCGTGTCGAGCGCGGCGACGAGGTTGACCGCCGGCGTCGCGAAGTAGTGCGGACGGCGCGCCTCGTAGGCCTCCATGATCGGGAGCCACTCCGCGAAGTCGAGGTACAGCGAGGGCACCTTGGCCTTGCGCGCACGGTGACGGGCCAGCGCGGCCGGGCGGGCCATGACGATGGCGAGGCCCGGGGGCGCGCCGATCGCCTTCTGCGAGGCCGTGAGCGCGACGTCGACGTCCCACGCCTGCATGCGCAGCACCTCGGCGGCCGCCGCGCACACGCCGTCGACAACAACGAGCGCGCCGTGCGCCTTGGCGAGGCGCGCGAGGCCCTCGACGTCGGCGCGGACGCCGGTCGAGGTGTCGACGTGGGTGATGGTGACGAGGTCGAACTTGCCTCTGGCCAGGGTGGCGGCCACCTCGTCGAGCGAGGGCGCGCCGCCGATCGGGGCGCCCACGCGGACCACCTCGGCGCCCCAGCGCGCGAGGATCTCGGCCATGCGCGCGGAGAACCACCCCGTGTCGACGACGAGCGCGCGGGTGCCGGGCTCGACGAGGTTGGCCGCGGCCATGTCCATGGCCAGCGTGCCGCTCCCGGCCACGACGAACGGCTGCGCGTCGGGCGCGAGGAACACCTCGCGGAGGCGGCCGAGCGCGCGCCCGAACACCTCGATGAACGTGGGGTCGACGTGGCTCCGGGTCTTCTCGGAGAGCGCGGTGAGCACGTCGGGCTCGAGCTCGATGGGACCAGGGATCATCAGCAGGCGTCGGTCGGCCATGGGGCCGCGAGCCTAGCGCCTCCGCGGGGCCGCGTCGGCCGCGTCGGCCGGGCGCTCGTCGGGCGACAGGAGGCCGTGCCTCCGCCAGCCGACCCGCGCGAGCCACGTGTGGGGCGCAGCGACGGGCGCGCCCACGAGCGCCGCGGCGGGCCGGCCTCGGAACCCATCGCACCACGGCGCCGACGAACACGGGTCGAGCCGCGTGGGCACGCGGACCTGGTGCTTCTTGAAGTTGAAGAGCACGTAGGCGAGCGCGAAGCGGACCTCGCGCGGGGTGCGCAGCGCGCGGGTGTGGTAGCGGTCGTCGAGCACGCGGCCCTTGCGCCCCGCTGCGCGGTTGATCGCGCGCGCGAGACGGACGCCGAGCGAGCGCGCTCCCGCCCGAAGGGCGCCGGAATCGTTGGCCTCGACGAGGAGGTGCACGTGGTTGTCCTGCACCGAGAATTGCAGCACGCGGAACGCGGCGCTCTGCGCCGCGCGAAGGGCGGCCACGACCGCCGGGAACACCTCCATCGAGCGCAGCGAAGGCAACCCCGACATGCACCGGAGGGTGAGGTGCACGGGAGCCCAGCCGACGTGCGGCGGGCGGGGGCGGTGGGGGACGAGCGGCCGTGGCGCGGTGCGCGGGCGGCCGGCGCCTTTGCGAAACCCACCCCACCCACGGGTCCGCGGGAGCTCTAGCTGGATGGTACGCTTCGCCACTTGATTGAGCGTAGATCTTGGCGGGTGAATGTCAAGGCAGGGGCTGCAGCCAAGCGATGGGGATGGGGCTTCCCACCAGCGGTCCACGCCGCGGCTGTGGTCGCCTTCGGGTATCTTCCCGGCCATGCGCGCGCACGGAGCTCCCATCGTCCTCGCCTTCGTCCTCGGGTGTGGAGCCTCGCAGGTCGAGTCCCCTGCCCCGAAGCCTGCTTCCTCGAGCGCACCGGTCGCGAAGCCCGCGCCTCCGCCGAAGAGCCCGACGACCAAAGAGGACTTCATCGCGGTCTTCTCGGCGTACGGGCCAGGGCACGAGGCCGAGGTGACGACGGCGGTGAAGACCCTGCTCGAGAAGGCCGACCAGCCAGTGTTTCACGGGGACGAGGCGCTGGGGCGAGCCGTGCTCCTCGGCCTCGGACGGGTGAACTTCGCCGACCCGAAGTCGAGGCAGCTCGGTCTGTTGTTCGGCGACCTCCTCGGCGCGCTCGCCCCGAAGGGCATCGCGAAGGAGCTGGTCGCGATCGTGAGTCGGCCCAACGCGGGCGGGCATGGCGTCGCGGTGAAGCAGCTCACGATGCTGCAGGTCGTCGTGGCCGAGGTGCTGGGGGTGGTGGGAGACGCCAGCGTGGTGCCCGCCATGGTCGATCGTATGTTCGTCCTCGCCGCGACCCTGACGTCACGCATGGACCCGACGACGGGCGACGAGCGGGTCGTCGCCTCGTCGCTCACCACGGCGGTCGCGCGGATGCTGGGTGGGTCGCTGGCCCGCATCGGGGCGCCCTGCATCCCGGTCCTCGTTCCGTACGTGAAGGCCGATCTCGGTGACCCCAGGGTCAAAGCCGTCGCCGAGCTCTTCGCGGGCTACGTGTCGGAGGGCGGGGGCGCGCGGCCGGAGTTCTACGCCGAGCTCGCGACCATCGTCCTCGCCGACGTCGGACTCCCGGAGCTGGCGGTCCAGCTGGCCGCCACGGTGAAGGACAAGGCCACCAAGGACGACGTGCGCAGGCGTCTCCTCGGGCTGCTCGTGGACCTGCCACCGACCGCCCCCGTCCTCGACGCGATCCGTGAAGGGTTCGCCGCGACCGTCTCCCCGAAACAGAGGGTGCTCGTCGCCACGTCCACCTCGCGCACCATGTCTCCGGCGATGACGGGCTGGCTGCTCGGGATCGCGACCGCGAAGGGAGCGAGCACGGACCTCGCGGACGCGGCCCTCGGGAGCGCGACGTGGCTCGCGACCAAGGCCGACTTCCCTGCGGTGACCAAGGCGTACGGCAAGCAAGGACTCGCGCGGAGAGACCCGCTCTGGACCACGCTGGAGGCGACCTCCACCCCGTGCGATCCGAAGACGATCAAGGACCCGCAGCAGAAGGACCTCTGCGACGAGTCGCCCGAGGGGGGAGGCCGCGTCCTCTTCAAGAACGTGACCCCGACGGTCGCCGAGGTGCACGCGCAGATCGCCCAGGTGCTCGCCTGCGACAAGGACGCCCAGTGCTACCTCGCCGAGCTGAAGAAGTCGGCGGCGGTGGTCGACAAGATGGGCTTCACCAGGGTCACCCTCGTCGGCACCGTCGCGATGATCCGGGCGCAGAAGGCCTTCTGGATGCTGGCGACGTTCGGGGCCGAGGCCGACCTCGTCGCGCTGGTCGAGTTCTTTCCGTCGATCCAGTCTCCGGCCCTGCGCTCCTTCGGGCAGCTCACCCTCGACCACAACCTGGCGGCGGGCACGAAGGTGGCGGCGGCGATCGAAGGGCTCGTGAAGAAGCTGCGG